>CANRKW010000064.1 GCA_947631345.1 uncultured Bacilli bacterium
CCGTGTGTCATAGGCCCACGGCTGAAGTTATGTCTTTTTATTGTTCCTTCAAAACCTTTACCTTTTGATGTACCAGTTACATCTACCATTTCACCTGCTTCAAACGCGTCAACGCTTATAACTTGGCCTACTGTATAACTTGATACATCTAGTCCTTTTATTTCTTTTAAGAAGCGCTTAGGTGTTGTGTTTGCTTTTTTTGCATGTCCCATTTCTGGTTTATTAGATACTTTCTCACGTTTATCAAAAGCACCCAATTGAATACTATTATACCCGTCTTTTTCAGTTGTTTTAATTTGAGTAACAACATTTGGTTCTACTTCTACAACTGTTACAGGTATAAGTTTTCCGTTAGTTGTGAATACTTCTGTCATTCCAACTTTACGGCCTAAGATTCCTTTTGTCATATTTTTCCTCCCTTAATTATAATTTAATTTCGATATCTACTCCACTAGGTAAGTCTAAGTGTGTTAATGCATCCACTGTTTCTTTACTTGGACTATCAATATCAATTAATCTTTTGTGTGTACGCATCTCGAATTGTTCACGACTATCTTTATATATATGTACAGCTCTTAATATTGTAAATTTTTCGATTTCAGTTGGAAGTGGAATTGGTCCTGATACTTCCCCACCTGTTCTCTTTACAGTATCAACAATTTTGCTTGCTGCAACGTCTAAAGATCTATGGTCGTATGACTTTAATCTAATGCGAATTTTTTCTTTAGCCATTCAATTACCCTCCTTCGCCTATTTTAAATAGACTCGCTCCGCGTGAATTCCCTGATACTAAATTAAGTGTTTACAACTTAACCGGGTGTATCAGCAACCTCTCGCCTCTCTGCAGTCATATGTAGTTAATTATATGATAAAATTCACTAAAAATCAACAGTTTTTTCATAAAAATTTCACAATTTTTTTGAGGCTATAAAAAACAAAAAGACTTACTTTAATTTTGAAGTCTTTTCTATTAATAGTTAAATATTTTTGCGTAAGAACTCACTATCAGTAAATGGAAAGTTTAATTCTTTAAAATGTTTATCATAATTATTGAAAAGTTTTCTTACATTTTCCTCTTCTTCTTTATGCATATCAATAAAACCATCTATGTAGAAGTAACCTAAATTATATATATAGCTTGGAAAACCTAATTCATAATTTTCATTATAATCCTCATTATAATAGTGTATTCTTTCTATATAATATTTAGTTAATATTATTTTGTCTTTTATTTTTTCTAAATCCTTTATTTGATCTATCTTTATTATTTCGTTAGATTCACATTTATAAAGTATGTAATGGTATAAATAATAGGTCTTCTTATCACTTTCTTGTAAAATTTTTTCATATTTTTCTTTTGTTATTATTTTATAATTAACATTTTCTAACATATTTAATCATCCCCTCTTTGCCTTCTAAATATTCTTCCTGATGCTTCTTTAGTTTCGTCATCAATATTTTCACCATGACCACCTTCATAGTATTTGCCTTCGCTTCTTGAGTATCCACCCCATCCGTGTGTATGTCCATTATCATAATCTTCAAATTTATCATATTTAGGGTATCCACTATCTTTGTCTCTTCTTATTTTTGACTCGCTTGACACAATTTACACCTCCTCACTAATAAAGTAGGATTCAGTATATGGTTCAAAATTCCTAGAATATATATTAATATTACTCCATCTATTCATACAAATTTGCATTTCATTATCATATAATATAGATATTTTTTCATTATATATAGATTTTTTTGGTCCATTAATTATATGATTAGCACATCTACACGTATATTCAATTCTGTTTTTAAATTCAAAAAATAGCCAATTATCTTGTGTTTCTTTTGCTAGTCTTTTTATTTCTTCTTTTGCTTTATAGTTATCAATTTTAGAAGAGTGACTTAAAACAAAAGCTTCATCAATGATAGCCAATAGTGTAGATAGTAAGAGTGTATTTTTGTTATCAGTATTTGGATTATATTGATACATATCTGTATCTTCAAAAATATGTGTTTCATTTTCTTTTCCAATAATCCAATGTTTATTTTTTATTTTTCCAGTATATTTTAATATATTTGCGTGATAAATTAAGATTTCAAAATTTACTAACTCTTCTATTTCCCTTTCTGTAAATCCACAAAAAATTAATCTACGCTTTAGTTCGGTAAAAAAAGCATCATTTTTATTTTTAGATAGGCAAATCAAATCAGATAATAATAAATCTTTTATGTTTTCTTCCATAATTCCTCCAAACTTTATTGTCTATTTATATTACTACCAGTATGTAACTTTGTCAATTAATTATTAAAGATTCCATATGTATTAATTATTAAAGATTCCATATGTATTTAATTAATAGATTTTCACATTATAAAGTACCATTGTGCATTTAGCATACTTTTCATTGTGCATTTAGCAGGGTTTTCATTGTGCATTTAGCAGAAAAAGATGAGCAAAACCCATCCTTATAATTCTATTTTTTCTTTATTAGTTTCTTTTTCTAATCTTTCATAATATTCATATCTATTTTTAGCATTTGTCATATTTTCAATATATAGTTTTTCATAATCTTCTTTATTTAAGTCTTGTAAGTTTTTATATCTTAATTCTTTTTCAAAAACTTCTTCATAAATTTGATAATTTGGTTCATTTGAATCAATATTTAATTTATGTGTTTTTGGATTATATCTCATTAATATATTGTAGCCGCTTTCTACAAGTAGTTTTTGTTCTTCAATACTGTTTTGTAGGCCACCTTTAATACCATGGGCAATACATGGACTATAAGCAATAATTATACTAGGTCCATCATTTGCTTCTGCTTCCATGAATGCTTTTATTGTTTGATTTCTATTTGCTCCTGCACTAATGGATGCCACATATACTCCATCAATATTCATTGCTATTTGGAATAAGTCTTTTTTAGGTCTTAGTTTACCATGACTAGAAAATTCTGCAATTGCGCCAACTCTAGTTGATTTTGATGTTTGCCCTCCAGTGTTTGAATAAACTTCAGTATCTAAAACGAGAATTCTTACTTTTTCTCCACTTCTAAGCACATGGTCTAACCCTCCATAGCCTATATCATATGCCCATCCGTCTCCTCCTACTATCCATACACTTCTTGCTGGTACATAATCTATTAAATCTTTTAAATCACTTCTTATTTTTGATTTTTCTAATTTTGTTTTTATTTCATTTGTTATTTTAAAGTCATCAATATTATCTATAAATTCTTTAAATATTTCTTTTGTTTCAGGTTCTACTTTATCTTTTGTTTCTATCATTATATCTTTTATTTTTCTTCTTGCATTTTTATAAGAGATATGTAGTCCTAAACCAAATTCTGCATTGTCTTCAAATAGAGAATTAATCCATGGTATTTTATATGGAGTACATGGAAGACTTGCTCCATAAATAGATGAACAACCTGTGGCATTTGCAATTATTATATTATCTTTAAAAAGACTTGTTAATACTTTTAAATAAACTGTTTCTCCACATCCTGCACATGCACCAGGAAATTCAAAGGCTACTGGGGCAAAAGCAAGTGATTTTACATTATTTAAAGGTGTGTCTTTATCAAATTTAACAGTACTACTAAAGTACTCACATATAGAAGTTTCATCTTTAGTAGGAGTACCCATTACTAGTGCTTTTTCTCCATTTTTTCCTGAGCAAATTTTAGTACACAAAGTACAACCTGTACAATTATCAGTATTTATTCCAAGATAAAATCCATTATTTGTATCTTCTTTTTTAATTTTGCTTTTACTAATTTCATAATCTGTTAATTTAAATGGTCTTATTACTGCATGAGGACATATGAATGCACAACTGTTACATTCAATACAATTTTCTTTTACCCAACAAGGCACTTTTTCACTAACTTTTCTTTTATCGCTTATACTAGTTCCACCTTCAAATGTTCCATCCATATGTGGTAAAAAATCGCTTACTTTAAGCATATCACCTCTTCTATAAAGCATTTCATTAGTAAAACTTGTTGGTTTTTCTTTTATAGGTGTATCTTTTAAATTATCAATATTTACTTCTCTTAAATAGTCCATTATTTCATTAAGTGCATTTATATTTCTTTCTACAACACTTTTTCCTTTTTTACTATAAGAAGTAACTATTCCTTTTTTAAATTCTTCTATTTCTATATCATTTAATCCTAACATCTTTAGAATATACATAGATATTATATTATTTATTTTTTCATTTAAATGATATTTTTCACTTAATTTATTCGCATCAGTTACAAAAAATTTTATGTTTTTTTCTTTTATTATGTTTTTTAATTCATTAGGCATTATTTTATTTAATTCATCATCTCTTTTACTAGAATTAAGTAAGAATATTCCTTTATTTTTTATTCCATCTAATACATCATATTTTTCTAAATATGAATCTTTTGTTACTACTACTAAATTTGGTTCTGTTAAAAAGTATGGAGCATTAATAGGGTGAGCATCTATTCTTAAATGACTTATTGTAACGCCTCCACTTTTTTTAGAGTCATATTCAAAATAGCCTTGGACAAATGTATCATCTTTTTTTCCTAATACTTTTAGTATATTTTTACTTGCACTTACCATTCCATCTGAACCAAAACCCCATATTTTTAATTCTTTATAATTTGTTTTTAATTTATAAGGCTTAATTTCTAAATTTGTATTAATTACATCATCTATTATACCTAAAGTAAAATGATCTTTCATTTTATGTTTTTCCATATTATCAAAAACACTTTTTATTTGTTCTAAAGTTGTGTCTTTACTAGATAAACCATATCTTCCACCAATTACTTCTATATTTTCATCTTTTAAGGCATTTGTTATATCTAAATATAAGGGTTCAGCAATACTACCTGGTTCTTTAGTTCTATCTAATACTGTTATTTTTTCTGTTGTTTTTGGTAAAACTTTAAATAAGTATTTCGTACTAAATGGTCTATATAAATATACTGTTATAAGCCCGACTTCAGCACCACTTTCATTTAAGTCATCTACTACACTTTTTATTACGTCTGTAACTGAACCCATTGCTACAATTATGTTTTTGGCATGAGGGGAACCATAATAGACAAATGGCTTATATTCTTCGTTTGTTATTTCATTTAACTTTTCCATATAAGTATTAACTATATCAGGTAGTTCTAAATAACTTTTATTTCTTGCTTCTGTATTTTGAAAATAAACATCTGCTGTTTCACTTGTTCCTCTTGTTATATTTTTACCTACATTAAGACTATTATTTCTAAAATTATCTATACTCTCCTTATCTATTAATGGAAATAAATCTTTTTCATCTAATATATTTATTTTATTTATTTCATGACTTGTTCTAAATCCATCAAAGAAATGTAAAAATGGTATTCTTGATTTTATTGCTGATAAATGACTTATTAAACTCATGTAATACGCGTCTTGTACATTAGAACTAGATAAAATTGCAAATCCAGTCATACGAGTTGCATATATATCTTGATGATCTCCAAATATTGATAAGGCATGTGTTGCAATACTTCTTGAAGCAACATGTATTACACATGGTAACATTTCTCCTGCTATTTTGTACATTGAAGGTATCATTAGTAGTAGCCCCTGACTTGCTGTAAAAGTGGTCGCTAGTCTTCCACCTTGTAAAGCCCCGTGAACTAAGGCTATTGCACCTGCTTCACTTTGCATTTCTACTACTTCTGGTACTAGCCCAAAAATGTTTTCTTTTTTCTCACTTGCCCATTTATCAGTAAGTGTTGCCATTGGACTTGCTGGAGTTATTGGGTAAATTCCACATATTTCAGTAAATAAATAACTAGCTGTTGCGCATGCTTCATTTCCATCCATTACTTTTAAATTCTTCACTATAATAACTATAGGTAAGGCTTTGGTTCTGTTTTCCTCCACCTTTTCCCCAGTTCTACACCGTACGGGA
>CANRKW010000065.1 GCA_947631345.1 uncultured Bacilli bacterium
TTAAAGGCCTTTATACAGCAGGTCAAATTAATGGAACAAGCGGATATGAAGAAGCAGCAGCTCAAGGTTTAATCGCAGGAATAAACGCGTCTCTTAGTCTAGAAAACAAAGAACCTTTAATATTAAAAAGAAATGAAGCATACATAGGTGTTTTAATAGACGATTTAATAAATAAAGGAATAACTGAACCTTATAGACTTTTAACATCTCGTGCCGAATTTAGATTACTTCTTCGCCACGACAATGCTAGTGAAAGACTTACAGAAATTGGAAGACAAGTAGGATTAATAAATGATGAAAAATATAATATATTTAAAGAAAGAGAACAAAAAAAATTACAATTGAAACAATTTTTAGAAGAACAAAAAATAAATCCAACAATTGAAGTAAATAATTATTTAAAAAGCATAAATTCAAGTGAAATTACAAGTAAAACATTAGCAGTAGAATTATTAAAACGACCTGAAATAGGCATAAATGATATAGAAAAATTATTAAATGAAAAATTTGATGAACACATAAAAGAATCAGTAGAAATAAATATAAAATATGCAGGATACATTGAAAAAACAAAAAAAGAAGTAGAAAAAATGCTAAATTTAGAAAAAAAGAAAATTCCAAGTGATATAGATTATAATAATGTTAGAAACATTGCAACAGAAGCAAGACAAAAACTTTCACTTGTAAGACCTTTAACAATTGGCCAAGCAACAAGAATCAGTGGGGTTAACCCATCAGATATCACAATGTTACTAGTTTATTTAAAAAAGGAGTATCCAAATGAATGAAGAATCATTTATAAAAGAATTGGATAAATTAAATATAAAAATTGGTAAAAAAGAATTAGATTTATTTAATATATATAAGGAATTATTAAAAGAATACAATAAAAAATTTAATTTAACTAGCATTATAGAAGACAATGATATATATTTAAAGCATTTTTTTGACAGTTTATATTTATTTACAATTGACGAAGTAAGAAATTCTACAAGTATTTTAGACATAGGTACTGGTGCAGGATTCCCTGGTATTCCATTAGCAATAATGTTACCTTCTACTAAAATAACATTAATTGAATCAAATAATAAAAAATGTGGTTTTTTAAATATAGTAAAATCCTCTTTAAATTTGGACAATGTAGAAATAATTTGCACAAGAGCCGAAAACTACACAAAAATAAACAGAGAAAAATTTGATATAGCTACTTCTAGAGCAGTCGCAAATTTAAGTATTTTACTTGAATTAGAAATACCATCTCTAAAAGTAAACGGCTATTTTTTACCACTAAAATCTAATATATTTGATGAATTAAAAGATTCAAACCAAATTATTAATGACTTAAATTGTAAAGTAGAAAAAATAATAAACTACAATTTACCAATTGAAAATTCAAAAAGAACAATATTAAAAATAAAAAAAGAAAAGATAACTTCAAATAAATACCCTAGAGAATACAACAAAATATTAAAATCAATAAAAAAATAAATGTAAAGTATAAAAAAATTATTCTATATGTATTGAAAAAAATGTCAAAATACTCTAAAATAGTAATTAGAATTATAGAATAAAGAAAGGGACTGTAAAATATGAATCGAGAAAATGAAATTATAAATGTAAGAGTTGATGAAATAATACCTAATAGGTTTCAACCTAGACTAGCCTTTAATGATACTGAATTAAAGGAATTGTCTGAATCAATAAAAACTCATGGTATAATTCAACCATTAGTATTAAGAAGAATTGGAGATAAGTACGAGATAATTGCAGGTGAAAGAAGATATAAAGCATCTGTAATGGCAGGTTTACCAACAGTTCCAGCAATAATTATGAATATTGATGATAAACAAAGTGCAGAAGTTGCTGTTGTAGAAAATTTACAAAGAAAAGACTTAACAGCAATTGAAGAAGCACAATCATATAAAAAGATTCTAGATATGGGTTATTTAACACAAGAGGAACTAGCAGCAAGAATGGGTATTACTCAACCTACAATTGCAAACAAATTGAGATTATTAAATTTATCAATACCAGTAAAACAAGCATTACTTAATAATCAAATATCAGAAAGACACGCAAGAAGCTTACTTGCTTTAACAGACACAAACTTACAAATAACTATGTTAAATAGAATTATATCTGAAAGACTTACTGTAAGACAAACAGATGAAGAAATAAACAAATTGCTTGGAAAAACAACAAATGATTCTGATTCAAGTGTACCATCTTCTCCTGTTGTAAATTTAACACCAGAAAAAGAACAAACACCACAAATAGTAGAAGAACCACCAAAAGTAGACGTACCAAAAAACATTGAAATGCTTTTAAGAAAGGAAGAACCTATTTCTCCAAGCGTAAATGAGAAACCAGTTAACAGCCCAAAACCAGTTGAAAACATACCAAAAGAACCAACT
Source organism: uncultured Bacilli bacterium (assembly GCA_947631345.1). The sequence continues at coordinate 2,415 of CANRKW010000065.1, forward strand.
GAAGAAATAGCAATAAATCCATTTCATGAAACTAATATAGAAACTATGAATTTTGAAATACCTACTACAACTGAAAAACCAGAAGAAAAAGAAGAAACAAATAGTATAATAAGTGAATTTAGAAAACAAACATATACAAATAATACTCCAGATTTACCTCAAGATAAGAATTTAAGTCACGCTATAAATGTTGCAAGAGATGAAGTTAAAAAAATAGAAAATCTTGGCTTTGAAGTAGATACAGAGGAATTTGATTTTGAAGATATGTATCAAATTATTATAAAAATAAAAAAAGATTAACTCCTAATTTAGGAGTTATTTTTTAAGTATTCTTGATATTCTTCGGATATATATGTAGGTTCTGTTCCTTTAATATAATATAAAACATCTTTAACAGATAAATCAGTAGTACTACCACTAATAGGATTTACAATAGACATAGTAACACCAGGTGGAATATCATACCAACTTTCATCTGTTTCACTTAAATAACTTTCAATAGCCCTAGCCCATATAGTTTTAGTTAGCCTAGAACCAATATAATCCACTTCCCTATTATCATCAAATCCGTTCCACACCATAACCAAAGCATCAGGATTATACCCAACAACTAAATAATCAGATGAAGTTGTCCCAGACTTAACAGCATATTTTTTAGTAAGTATTCCTTTAACAGGTAAAAGTGTTGGCGTTGCATAATCAAGATAATCATAATTATAAGTATTATTCATCATTTCATTTAAAATATATACATACCTTTGATCTAAAACCAATTCTTCATTATAAGGATTTTCATATATAATATTCCCATCCAAATCAGTTACTTTTTGAATAAATGTAGGTTTAGTAGAAATACCATAATTAGCCAAAGTAGAAAAAGCATTACTATAATCTAACATACTAATTTCAGTTGTTCCTAACGCCAAGGACGCGTTGTTGGGCAAATTTGTTGTAATCCCCATTTGATATCCAGCATTTCTTAAAGCACCCATACCCAAAAACAAATGTGTTTTAACGGCATAAATATTATCCGACAAAGCAATCGCACTAGCCATAGTAATAGCCTTATTAGCATATTGATTAGCAAAATTAGATGGTGTGTACGTTTCGTCATTACCTATATAAAATGTAGTTGCTTCACTCACAAAAGTTGAAGAAGGTGTCATCCCATTTTGAAGTGCAGCATAATAAAGTATAGGCTTAATAGTAGATCCAACCTGTCTTTTAGCTTGAGTTACCCTATTAAACTCACTTTCATTATAATTAACCCCACCTATCAAAGCAACAACTGCCCCATTTTTAGGATTTCTAATCATTGCCCCCACTTGTAATTCATCATAACCAGCCATTTCTTCTTTAATTATAGTATCCAATTTCTCCTGTGCATTAATATCTAAATTAGTATAAATTTTAAGTCCTCCAGTTTCAATCAAACTTTTAGGAATTTTTTTAATAGAATTTAACTCTTCCATAACAGCATCTTTATAATAAAGAGTACTAACTACCACATTATTTGCCTTTTTCCCATAAAAATCTAATTCAGTATTATATGCTTCTTCCATTTCTTTTTTTGTAATATATCCATTTTTTTGCATACTATTTAAAACAACCCACTGCCTATTTTTAGCATTTTCATAATAATATATAGGATTATAATATGTAGGATTTTTAGGTATACCGACTATCATAGACGCTTCAGCCAAACTCAAATCATCCGCGTGTTTATTAAAATAATAAAGGCTTGCATCTTCTATCCCATAATTACCTCCCCCATAATTAATCGAATTTAAGTACCCTTCTAGTATTTCATCTTTACTATAATGTACCTCAAGTTCAAATGTTAAAAATGCTTCCTCTATTTTTCTATCCCAAGTTTTATCAAAAGTCAAAAATAAATTTTTTATATATTGTTGTGAAATAGTAGACGCTCCCTCAACTAATTCATGAGATTTAATATTATTCCACATAGCCTTAATAATTCTAAGAAAATCAAAGCCATTATGAGAGTAAAAATTTTTGTCCTCAGTTGCAACCATCCCCCACTTAGCATAATCACTAATATCATTTAAACTAGCCCAAGAAGTATATGAAGAATTTTCATAAAAAGCATTATTATTACTATCATACATAATTATTCTATTAGAATTTTTAATATCAATTTTAGGTGTAATATAAGCATATAAATAAAACCCCATAAGCACAAGTAACCCACATATAAAAACATATGTGCAAATTTTCCACAAAAAATATAACTTTTTCACAAAACTTTCACCTACTATTATTATTTAAAAAAAACCTAAAAATATAAGCAAAAATCATATATAAATTAAATACTTTTAGAATATAATAAAAAAGATTAATAAAATTACTTGATTTATTCAAAAATATAAGTATAATTTTAGAAGAAAAGAGATGTGATTAAAATGAAATTAAAAGAAATTCCTAAAGAAGAATTAGAAACAATGTCTTTTGATGACATAGCATACATTATTTTGAAAGAAAAAGGTAAAAAAATGAAGACAGCAGATATTTTTAAATTAATATGTACATCCCTAGATTTAGGAGAAAATGCATATACAGAACAAATAGGAGACTTTTTTACTTTACTATCTACTGAAAAAAGATTCATACAATTAGATAAAGGATATTGGGATTTAAGAGAAAACCATAAAATTGAAGTAGATTTATCAGAAGCAGAAGAAGATGAAGAAGATTTAGAAAATACAGAAGAAACTGATGAAGAAAGTGATTTATCTATGGAAGATGATATGTTTATAGATGAAACAAAAGAATCAGATGATGATGAAGAAGACGATGACTTACAAGATTTAGTAATAATGGATGAAGAAAACGAAACAGACCTTTAGCTAGTAAATAATAGATAATTTATTAGAAAAGGAGAAAATATGATAGAGAGATTAAAATTAATAGAAGAAAGATACAATTTTTTAAATGAAGAATTAACAAAACCAGAAGTATATGAAGATTATAAAAAAATGACAGAATTATCTAAAGAAAAAACTTCATTAGAAAAAACAGTACAAGTTTATAATGAATACAGAAAGACTTTAGATGATATAGAAACTGCTAAAGAAATGCTTCACGATAAAGAAATGAGTGAATTTGCAAAAGAAGAATTGGAAACACTTAATAAAAGAAAAAATGAACTAGAAGAAGAAATTACAATTTTATTATTACCAAAAGATCCAAATGATGAAAAAAACGTAATTATGGAAATTAGAGGTGCAGCTGGTGGAGATGAAGGAAACATTTTTGCTGGAGATTTATTTAGGATGTATTCAAAATATGCAGAAAAAATGGGATGGAAAATAGAAGTTACACACGAAGTTCCAGGAGAAAGCGGTGGATATGCCGAAATAGATTTGATACTTTCAGGAGAAAGTGTTTACTCAAAATTAAAATATGAAAGTGGTTCACACCGTGTTCAAAGAG
>CANRKW010000066.1 GCA_947631345.1 uncultured Bacilli bacterium
CACACGAAGTTCCAGGAGAAAGCGGTGGATATGCCGAAATAGATTTGATACTTTCAGGAGAAAGTGTTTACTCAAAGTTAAAATATGAAAGTGGTTCACACCGTGTTCAAAGAGTACCAGAAACCGAGTCTCAAGGAAGAGTTCACACTTCAACTGCAACAGTTTTAGTAATGCCAGAAACAGAAGATGTAGAAGTTGAATTATTAGAAAAAGACTTAAAAATAGATGTTTGTAGAAGTAGTGGTGCTGGAGGACAATGTGTAAATACAACCGATTCAGCTGTAAGAGTCACACACATACCTACTGGATTAGTTGTTTATTGCCAAGTAGAAAGAAGCCAAATCAAAAATAAAGAAAGAGCCTTAACTATATTAAAATCAAGACTATATGATTTAAAACAAAAAGAACAAGAAGAAGCCTTAGGTGCAGATAGAAAAACAAAAATAGGAACAGGTGATCGTTCAGAAAAAATTAGAACATATAACTATCCACAAAACAGATTAACAGATCACAGAATAAATTTCACAATAATGCACTTAGATAAAGTTATGGAAGGCGATTTAGAAGAAGTAATAGAAGCACTAATAACAGAAGACCAAAAATTAAAAATGGGAATAAAAAATGAATAACATAAGTAATTTAGAAATAGAAGAATTAAAAAAACTAAATAAATATAACAAAAAAAACATAAAGAAAATAAATAATAAATACCCGGTTCAATATATAATCGGGTATGTAAATTTTTATGGATTAAAAATTATAGTAAATAGAAATGTTTTAATACCTAGATATGAAACAGAATATTTAATTGAAAAACTAAATAATTATATAAAAAAATATGATTTTGAAAAACCTAAAATATTAGATTTATGTACAGGTTCAGGTGCAATTGGATTAACTTTAAAGAGTTTAATTAAAAATAGTGATGTGACATTATCTGACATATCCAGAAAAGCATTAAAAATAGCAAAAAAAAATAGTGAAAATTTAAATTTGGATATTAAAATTTTAAAAAGTGACTTATTTAATAATATAAAAGATAATGATTATGATATATTGGTTAGTAATCCTCCATACGTAATGTTAAATGAAAACTTGCCAAAAGAAGTTACTTATGAGCCAAAAATAGCCTTATATAGTGGAGAAACTGGAACAAATCACATAAAAAAAATAATAAAAGAATCTTCTAAATATTTAAAAGAAAAATCAATAATAGCTTTAGAAATAAATGAAAAAAGTGAAAAAGAATTAACAGAATTTTTAAATAAATTAGATAAAAATATAAATTATGTATTTGAAAAAGACTTATGTGAAAAAACTAGATATTTATTTATTTTCAACAAATGTGTATAAAAAAACTACAAATAAGCCAATATTAATTTGAAAGGTTGGCAAAATGAAAAAAATAATAATAGTTTTACTTCTAGTTATGAGTTTATATTTATATAATAGCAGTAAAGATGATTACTATATTGTACCTAAAGAATCGATAAGATTTAGAATAATTCCAAATAGTAACAGTGTTACTGATTTATATGTTAAAGAAAAAGTAAAAGAAGAAATAAATGATGTAATACAAACTATTGAAACAAATGACACTATAAATGATGTAAGAACAGAAATATCTAATAGTATTCCACTAATTAATGACAAAATTGCAACTTTATTTGATAAATTAAATTATAATGAAACTTTTAACATTAATTATGGACTCAACTATTTTCCAGAAAAAATATATAAAGGTGTAAAATACGAAAGTGGAGAATATGAATCAATGGTAATTGAAATAGGCAAAAAACAAGGAGACAACTACTGGTGTGTACTCTTCCCTCCCCTATGCCTTATTGAATCAGAAGAAAGCACTGATGTAGAATACAGCTTTTTTGTAAAAGAAATATTTGAAAAATTTAAGAATAAAAACACTAAGAAATCACTATAATTATATAGGTGATTTTTTTGGAAATTGTTTCACTAATTTTTATAGGTTTATCTTTAAGTATAGACGCTTTCACACTTTCACTTGCATATGGTCTACTATCTATACCAAACAAAAAAATAATACTAACCTCTTTATTAGTAGGATTCCTTCACTTTTCTCTCCCAATATTAGGTAGTACTTTAGCAACATATGTAAGCAGAATAATTAATTTTGATACAAGAGTCATACTAATTTTGATATTAATACTAATTTTAATCGACTTGTTAAAAGAAAATGACACACACGATTTATCAATAAATGCTAGTAAGTTAGTTATATTCTCATTTTTAGTTTCATTTGATAGTTTTTCAATTGGTATAGGAATAAAATATATAACAAATAATGTGATTTTAGCAGGTTCTATATTTAGCATACTTAGTTCTTTTTTCACTTTTTTAGGTTTTAATCTAGGTAAATTTTTATATAAAGAATTAGAAAAAAAATCAAAAATAATTGGAATAATCTTAATATCTATAACGATTTTTTACTTTTTATGTAAATAAAAACTGATTTTAATACAAAAAACACATAAATATGTTATACTATACCTAGGAGGAACGTTAAATGGAACAAAAAAATTCAGAACAAAAAAATTATGGTGCTAGAATAAATGAATATGGAGAAATAATTAGAGAAGAAAATATTAGTGATAATGCACAATTTGTTGAAGATGATATTCCATATTTCGAACCACCTAAACCAGGCGAATCAATTGAAGAGGATTTACTAGAGAGTTATTTTAATATGGAAGAAGAAAATGAATTAAGTAATTTTAAAAGAAGATAGAATTTATATAAAAATATGGAGGAAAAATGCCAAAATTAAAAATTGAAGGTGGACATACATTATCAGGAGATATTTATATAAGTGGTTCAAAAAATAGTGCAGTAGCTTTACTACCCGCTTCCCTACTATGCCAAACAAAATCAAAAATCTTTAAAGTTCCAAAAATAAGAGATATAGAATATCTACTAAAAATTTTGGAAGTTTTAAACTGCAAATATAAAATAATTAATAATGAAATAGAAATTGATACATCAAATTTAAAAAATGCTCCTATACCTGAAAATTTAAGTGAACAAATGCGAGCCTCATACTATTTTATGGGAACATTACTTGCTAGATTTAAACACGTAGAAATATCATTTCCAGGAGGTTGTAATATAGGTGCAAGACCAATAGATTTACATATAAAAGGCTTTGAAAGTTTAGGTGCAAAAGTTCAAATAATAAAAAATAAATATATAATAGACGCAAAGGAATTAACTGGAGCAAGAATATATTTAGATTTTGCCAGTGTTGGAGCAACTATTAACATTATGTTAGCCGCGACATATGCAAAAGGATGTACAATAATTGAAAATTCAGCAAGAGAACCAGAAATAGTAAATGTTGCTTCTTACTTAATAAGTATGGGTTGTAAAATAACTGGAGCAGGAACAAGTACAATAATAATTGAAGGAAATACTAATTTAGATAATGGGGTAACCGAGGTATTTCCAGACAGAATTGAAGCTTCAACTTATGCAGTAATGGGTGCTTTAATTGGTAAAGATTTACATATTAAAGGTATAATAAAAGATCATATTAATTCTGTTTTAATTAAATTAAAAGATGTAGGTGCTTCTTTTACAGTAAATGATGATGAAATAACAATTTCAAAATGTGAAAAAGTTATGTCCACAAAATTGTTTACCCAAGTATACCCAGGATTTCCAACAGATGCCCAACAACCTTTTACAGTTTTACTAACACAAGCAAACGGAATATCAGAAGTTACAGAAAACATTTATGAATCACGTTTTGTAAGTGCAGGTTTATTAAACATAATGGGTGCAGATACAACATATATGGGTAATGTACTTAGAATTAAAGGAAAGACAAAATTAAAAGGTGCCAATTTATTTGTGCCAGATTTAAGAGGAGGAGCAGCCTTAGTCCTAGCAGGATTAATAGCAGAAGGAACGACAATTCTTGATAACATTGAACTAATTTTAAGAGGATATGAAGATATTGTAGAAAAATTAAGAAATGTTGGTGCTAAAATTGAAATAATCGAGTAAAATATTACGAGGAGAACATATGAAAAAGAAAAAACTTGTAATATTTTTTCTTGCTATAATATCCCTTTTCTTTATTTACAAATTGAATTATAACGAAACAAAAACATACTTAAGTTTAGGGGATTCATTAGCAAAAGGACACACACCATTTGATACATTTGGTACTTCATACACTGATTATTTATTTGATTATTTAAAAAACACAAAAAATTATACAACTTTAAACACAAGTTTTATAGAAGAAGACTTAAGAATAAAAGATTTAATACTTCTTATAAAAAGTAATGAAATAAAAAATGGAATTACTTTATCATCTATAATAAAAAATGCTGATTTAATAACTCTATCAATTGGAAGTGAAGAAATATTTAGTAAATTAAGATCTAATGAACTTTTATTAAGTTTAACTAACAACAAAATATATGAAATAATAGACGAAATGTTTATAGAATTAAATGATTTAATAAAAGAAATGCGCCTATTAACAAAAAAACCAATTTATTTAATAGGCTTATATAATATTATAGAAATAACTGATGAAAATGAAACAAAAATAGATAGTATATTTAATTATTTAAAATTGAAATACCAAAATTTAGAAAAGGAATACAAAATTTATTATGTAGATATCTATGAAGGATTCAAAAATAATGAAAACTTTTTACCAAATAAAAAAATAGCATACCCTTCACTTGAAGGATATAACTATATAAATGAACAAATTATAGAAAAAATTAAATCTAATTAGATTTTAAATAACTATCTAAAAATTCTTCTATATCTCCATCTAAAACACTTAAAACATCACTAGTTTCATAACCAGTCCTTAAATCTTTTACTAATTTGTAAGGTTCAAGAAAATAATTTCTTATTTGACTACCAAAATTAACATCCATAACTTTCCCTTTTAATTCATTAAGTTTTTTATCTAATGTTTCCAATTTTAAAATATGTAATTTACTTTTTAAAATTTCTAAAGCCTTTTCTTTATTTTTGATTTGGCTTCTTTCATTTTGGCAAGTTACAACAATTTTAGTAGGTATATGTGTAATTCTAACAGCAGAATCGGTTGTATTAACACTTTGTCCCCCTGCCCCACTACTTCTAAATACATCTATTTTTAAATCTTCTTCGTTTATTGTAACATTAGAATTTATATCTATTTTAGGTGTAACAAGAACAGAAGCAAAAGTTGTATGTCTTCGTTTATTAGAATCAAACGGGCTTATTCTAACTAATCTATGTACCCCACTTTCCCCTTTTAATTTTCCAAAAGCATAACTTCCTTTAACTTGTATAATAACCCCTTTTATACCTACTTCTTCCCCAGGTTGTTCACTAATAATTTCATATTTATAAACTGATTTATCAAAATATCTTATGTACATCCTCTTGAGCATATTAGCCCAGTCGTTGCTTTCAGTTCCCCCTGCCCCACTATGTATTTCTAAAAAGCAGTCATTTTTATCATATTCTCCATTTAAAAGAGTTACAATTTTAATATTTTGGATGTTATTTTTAATAATTTCTATATCACTAACAATTTCATTACTATCTATATCCATATCTAATAATTCTAAATCATCTTTAATCATATCATATGTTTTATCAAATAATGAAATACTTGCCTTAAGTTCATTAAGTTCACTCATTACATTTTGAAAATTCTCATTTTTCCAAAAATTCTCATCATTTACTACTCTTTCTAATTCGCTAATTTTATTCTTTTTATT
>CANRKW010000067.1 GCA_947631345.1 uncultured Bacilli bacterium
TTATATAAGCAAAACTAACACCAATTGTTAAAATTAATATTGTAACTAATGTTACTACTAAATATTTTTTCTTCATAAACTTCTTTTTCCTTTCCAATACAAAAAACACACATATGAAAAAACTATGTGTGTACACAAAAACACGAAAGGTTATTCGCTAATAATAACCCCCCCCGATTTTCAAATTTTCGAAAGAGATTATATTCATACTTTCGTGTTCTCCTTTATATTTTTGTAGAATTTTCTTTTTATTTAATTTTTGTTCTTTACTCTACATATTCATATTACAATATTTTTATATCTTTTTCAAGTCAGATTTTTTCTATTTATTATTTATTATTTATTATTTATTATATTTTTCATTATTTAATATTTTAAATACTCTATATATTTGTTCTAAAAGAATACCTCTAAATAATCCGTGTGGAAATGTTAGTTTTGAAAATGATAATAATTCATTACTCATTTCTTTTACTTTTTTTGTAAGTCCTTCACTTCCACCTATAATAAATGTTATATTAGATTTTCCATTTATAAGTAAGTTATTTATTTTATCTTTAAATTCTTCTGTATTATAAGTGTTTCCTTCAATACATAGTGATATTATATAATCATTTGGATTTAATTTCTTTAGTATTTCTTTTTCTTCTTCTAAAATATTTGAGTCTTTTAATTCTATTATTTCTAATTTATGATATTTATTTATTCTTTTTAAATAATCATTAGTTAAATCTTTTAAATATTCCTCTTTTAATTTTCCTACACATATTATCTTTATCATATACTTACCTTAGTTATTGTATCTTGACTTGCACATTGTAAATCATTTATTTCTATATTATTTTCTTTTAAAATTGTTCTTACTGTATTAATTGCAAGACTTGGTGAATTGTTTTCTTGTGAAAGATGGGCTAATATTACCTTTTTTGTGTTTTCTCCAATTAATTTTCTTAAATATCCTGCACATAATTCATTTGACATATGTCCTTTATCACTTAAAATTCGCCTTTGTAAATATTCTGGATATGGACCTTTTATTAGTTTTTCAGTATCGTGATTACTTTCAATTATATAATAAGTTTTATTCTTTAAATAACTAAAGTATCTTTGATTTATATAACCAGTATCAGTTATATAAACTACACTTTCACTATCATTTTCTATTAAATATCCATTTATTGTTATTGAATCATGTGATAAAGGAATCGGTTTTATTAATATACCGTCTAATACTATTTCGTCTAATAAATAATTTGTTTTTTCATATGAATCATCTAATATAGATTCTGCTATTTCTTTTGTTATGTATAATTCTGGTTTTACTTTGTTTAAAAACACTTTTAATCCATATGTATGATCTGTATGTTCGTGTGTTATAAGTAAGATATCTATTTCTTTTGGATCTACATTTATTTCACTTAATTTTTCTTTTATTTGCTTATAAGAAAATCCAACATCAATTAGTATTTTCTTGTTATTTATGTTTATGTATGTTGAATTTCCTTTTGAGCCACTTCCTAAAACTACTACATCCATTAGTATATCCACTCAATTCCGTCACCTAGAGGATCTAGGTATTCTCCATTTAAACTTATTCTAAAGTCTAAGTGTGTTCCTGTACTCCATCCAGTTGAACCCATATATCCTATTATTTCTCCTGCTTCAACTTCTTTGTTTAAGAATATATCTGGTGAAAAGTCTGCTAAGTGCATATAAACTGTTTGATATCCAGAACCATGGTCTATCCAAATGTTATTTCCCATACTCCAGTGATTATAACCTATTTGTGTTATTACACCACGATTTGCTGCATATATGTTTGAACCATATCCTGTACCAGAAATATCTATACCATTGTGGAACTCACGCGCTCCGTCAATAGGATCAAAACGCCATCCAAAGTATTCTGTAATAACGTATGGTGTTAATGTTGGCCAGTGCCAAGTATGTAAATCTCCTGGGTTGTTTGTACTTAAACCACCTTTTACTATTATTTCTGTTGTTGGTTCTGATATTACTACATCTTTACTACTATCACTATTTAATTGTGTAATTATTCCATTTATTGATTCTGTTGTGTATGTAACTCTACTTACACCATTTTGTCCAGCTTGACTAGTATAAGTTGTTCCAACTGGTAACATATTGTCATATTGTATTTCTGTTTTATAATAAGTTGGTCTATCTTCAACTATTAGATTTTTTACTATTACACTTACTTTTGGATTAATTAAGCCTATATTTAGTTCTTGTCCAGCATACAATAAAGCTTTTTCATTAATAATATTTGGGTTTACTATTAATAATTCTCTTACGTTTAATTCATATTCGTTTGCTATTTCTTTTATAGTTTCTCCTGCTCTTACTATGTGAACACCAAGATTATCTTCTGTACCAAATAATATGAATCTACTTAAGTCATCACTATTTGTAAATATTTTATCTTCTGTACTTATGTATTTTTCTTTTATTGTTATTTCTTCTCTTAAAGAAATATCTTGTATTGTGTTTCCAGTTGTAGTTATTTTATCTTGTTTGCTTTCTAAGTATTTTTGATATTGTTCTTCATTAACAAAGGCTTTTATTGTTGTATCAATTGCTGTATCAAAATCTTCTTTCTTTAAAATATTAAATGTTTCAATATTATTTTCTCCGTGTATTATTGTAACTTCATAACCTTTGACTGTGAAAGGTTTTACATCTTTTATTTTTTCATATATTTCGTCTACACTGTTTAATTTTCCTGTATAAGTTACTAATTTTGTTGTTTCTAAACCTAATGGAGCATATATTTTCTTTACTCCAAATTTTCTTTTTAAACTTTCTTGTGTTTTATCTATTAAATCATATAACTCATCTTCATCTTCTATTATTCCAATTATTTCTCCATCTAGATATACTTGATAAACAGTAGATGGTGTATCTATATAATCTTTTCTATCTAAACCTAAAATGAAAATTAAACTGGAGAGTACCACCAAAAACAGAACCCCTAAATAAATACTTTTTCTATTCATCACTATTATCCTCACTTTTTAAATAATTCTTAAAGTTTGTATAACTTCTTTCAAACATTAAATCTACTGTGCCTACACTACCACTTCTGTGTTTTGATATTATTAATTCTACTGGCGATAATGTGGGGCGGTCTTTTGATTTGAATTTGTAATAATCATCACAATATATAAACATTACAATATCTGCATCTTGCTCGATTGAACCACTATCCCTTAAGTCACTCATCAAAGGTCTTTTGTCTTCTCTTGCTTCAACACCACGTGATAGTTGTGCTAGGGCGATTACAGGCACTTCTAATTCCATGGCTAGTTTTTTTAAGTCTCTTGATATTTCACTTATTTCGTTTTGTTTTTGTCCAGCATATTTGCTTGAACCACTTATTAATTGTAAATAGTCTATTATTATTACATCTAGGCCTTTTTCTGAAGTTTTTAATTTTCTACATTTGCTTCTTATTTCAGATACTGTAATTCCAGCTGTGTCGTCAATATACATAGTGGTATCTGCTAATAAACTTAAAGTTTCATTATATTTTTTCCAATCGGTATTGTCAAAACGACCTGTTCTTAATTTTTGTGAGTCAATTCCACCGATTGAAGAAAACATCCTATTAACTATTTGTACAGAACTCATTTCTAGATTAAATAAAGCCACTGATTTTTTGTATTGAATAGCCATATTGGTGGCCATATTGTTTGCTAAACTTGATTTTCCCATACCAGGACGACCTGCAATTATTATTAGTTCGTTTTCGTGAAAACCTGTTGTTCTTTTGTCTAAATCGTAAAATCCTGTCGGTACTCCTGTTACTTCTCCACCATTTTTTGCTAAAAACTCTATTTGTGCTTGGGCTTTTTCTAGTACATCTTGAATTGGCTTTATTTCTTTTACCATTCTTTCACTATTTACACTTAGTATGTTTTTTTCTGCTGATTCAACAATTGTGGATACATCTTCTTTTTCTTCATAGCACTCATCTATAATTTGAGTTGATTTGTTTATTAATGATCTTAATACGTATTTTTCAAAAATTATGTTTATATAGTAATCTACATTTTTAGGAATTGCTACCGAATCTATAATTTCTGTTAAATATTCATATCCTCCAACAGAACCTAAAAGCTTATCTTTTTCTAGTTCATTTGATACTGTAGTTATATCTACTGCAATATCACTGTTTTTTAATTTTTGTAGTGCATTAAATATGTGCTTATGTGATTCTAAATAAAACATTTCTGTTTTTAATTCCTCACATACTTTTTCAAGCGCGGTTTTGCTTAAAAATGCACACCCCAAAGCATTTATTTCTGCTTCTATGTTTTGTGGTTCTTTTCTTGCCATTTATTAAGCACCACCTTCAATTGTTATTTTTAAGTTTGCTGTTACTTCTTTATGTAAATTAATCTTTATTATATGTATTCCAATAGTATTCAAATTATCAGAATCTACTGTTTTTTTATCTATAATTATGTTCTTCTTTTTTAATTCTTCAACTATTTGTTTTGTTGTAACACTTCCAAAAACTTTTCCATTTTGAGATGTTTTTACTTTAAATGTTAGAGATAATTTTTCTATTTTTTCTTTTAATATATTAGATTCTTTTATTATTTGTTCTTCTTTTTCTAATCTATCTTTTATTTGTACATCTAACACTTCTTTACTTTTTTGCGTTGCCATCACGGCTTTTTTGTTCTTTATAAGAAATGTGCCATATCCATCTTTTACTTCCTTTATTTCATCCTTTTTTCCTGTTCCTTTGACATTTTCAATAAGTATTACTTTCATAAGTAAGTAAGACACCTCTCTTTCTAAGGTAAAAAATTTAAGTATTTTTTTTAACCTTCGTTAGTTAATTATATCAATAATTTTACAAAATTGCAAAAGTGCAGAGGAAGGTACAATTTTATAAAACTTTTTAATACTTAAAAAGTATAACATATTAAATTAGAATAATCAACACTTTTATAAAACTTTAGTTTGTTTTTTCTTGATATAAAAAATACGCCTTAAGCGTATTATTTTCTTCTTTTTTTCTTTTTTGATTTTGTTATATGAATAGTAAGTACTACCAATACAAGTAAAACTAAATAATAAACTATGTTGGTTTTTAAGTATTCCCATAAACTAAAATGTAATTGTGTAGGTGTAATTGCTGGTATTTCTTCTAAAAGTTCATCATCATAATATACTTTTATTAAACCTACTTTTGTTCCTTTTTTTGTTGTGTTTTTTATTATTTCTTCTCCAGTATATTCTATTTTTAATTTGTCTTTATCATAAGAAACTGGTAGATATCTTGTTATTGTTATAGGAGAAGGAATACTTATTTCTAATTCTTTTGCATATTTTGTTTTTAACTTCACTAACTCATCATTTTCTTTTACTAAATCAATTCTATCATATCCATCTTTTACTTGGTTGTATATACTTATTAAGTCTTCTAAATTCTTTGATTTTCCATATTCTTCTTTAGCATTTAGTGTTATTGTAATTATATTAGTGCCTTCTATTTCACTTAATGTACTAAGGCATAATCCTGCTTCATCAGTTGTTCCTGTTTTGCTTCCTTTTACAAAAGATAAGTCATAGTTATATCCTCTGTTTAGGTAATTTATTGTACTATCTAATGTTATATAATTTGTAGTTGTGTAGTTTCTTGTTTCATATACTTCTTTAAATGTTTCATTTGTTAAAGCATATTTTAAAATTGTAAGTACATC
>CANRKW010000068.1 GCA_947631345.1 uncultured Bacilli bacterium
TATCTATAAAAGTGATAAGGCTGTTATTTATTTCAACTTGATAAGCACCTATATGTTGAGTTATTCCTCCAGCTTCATTACTTACTATATGTGTATGTCTAATATAGTCTAAAAGTGAAGTTTTCCCGTGATCTACGTGTCCCATTATAGTTACAATAGGAGGACGTGGTTTTAAATCTTCCTCTTTATCTATTACTTCATATTCTTCAAAATTACTTATATCAACAGTTTCTTCTTTCTTTATATCTTTACCATATTCTAAACATATAATACCTGCATCATTATATGAAATATTAGAATTAATATTTAGAATTATTCCTAAATTAAATAACTTAGAAACAATTTCTTCATTTTTAACACCTAAAGAAACTGCTAAATCTTTTACTGTCATATCATTTTTATACAAAATAATATCTTTAGGTTTATCTTCATTATTCTTTTGTAATTTAGTTTTATGTTTATAAATATTTTTCTTTTCTTTTTTAAATTCTTCTAAATTATTCTTAGAATCTTTTTTCTTTAATTTGACTTTTTTTGCTCTTTCTAAATCTATTCCAGTATCTTCTATTAATTCATTAGCTCTGTCTTCAAAACTATATTTTGTTTCTAATTCTTCACTAAGTAAGTTTTCCTCTTTCATAAGTGCATTATCTAATATAATTATATCATCATCAGTTAGATAATCTGTACTACTATTTGCTTCAATATTTAATTCCTTACACTTCTTTAGTACCTCTTCTACACTTAATTTCACATCTTTTGCATATTCTAAAACATTCATAAAACACCCACTTTCTTGTAAATTATTTACATAAATTTTTTAATTCTAAATAAATACTATCATCTACTTCTATTTCTAAAGCACGATTTAATGCTTTTGTCTTTTGTGCTTTATTTATTACATCTATGTCTTTTTTTAAATAAGCACCTCTTCCATTTTGTTTATATGTGTCATCTATTAAAACTTTTCCATCTTTTGTTCTAATAATTCTAAATAAATCTTTCTTTTCTAATTTTTCTTTAGTTATTATACAAGTTCTTATTATTGGTTTTTTCATAAAACTCCTATTTATTTATTTCTTCATTTATTTCTTTTAAAGTCTTTATTTTAATAGTATAATCAGTTAATTTACTTGCTAACTTTATATTTATACCTTTTTTTCCTATAGCTAGACTTAAATTCTCATCATCTGTAATTACTAAAGCTTCTTTTTTCTTTTCATCAGTTATAGTTACATTTAAGTTTTTAGCTGGACTTAAGGCATTTGCTATGTAAACTTCTGGATTACTGTCATATAGTATTAAATCGACTTTTTCTCCATTAAGACCATTAATTATATTGGCAATTCTTCTTCCTTTTTCTCCTATACAACTTCCTATTGGATCTACATTAGGGTAGTTACTTGAAACTGCAACTTTGCTTCTAACACCTGCTTCACGTGCTACCCCGTGCATAAGAATAACCCCATCATTAAATTCTGGTATTTCTAACTCAAATAGTCTTTTTACAAAACCATAATGTTTTCTAGAAAGTCTAATAGAAGGTCCTTTAGTTGTTGTTTCTATTTTAGTTATGTATACTTTAATTTGGTCTCCCATTTTTAATTTTTCATTAGGTATTAATTCATTTTTAGGAAGTATTCCTCTTGCTTTACCTAAATCAACATAGTAGTTTTTATTGTCTTCCATTGCAAGAAATCCAACCATTATTTCATTTTCTTTGTCTTTAAATTCTTCTATTATGTTGTTTTTTTCTGCTTCTCTTATTTTTTGTAAAACTACTTGTTTTGCTACACTTATTGCAACACGGCCAAAATCATCTGGTGTCACTTCTTTTTCTATTACATCCCCTATTTGGGCATCTTTGTTTTCTTCTCTTGCTTCTTCTAATGTATATTCTGAATCTATATTTGTTAACTCTTCTACAACAGTCCATCTTCTATAAATTCTAATCATACCATTATCTTCATTTATTTCTGTTCTAATGTCAGCGTCTTCTCCAGTATTCTTTTTATAAGCAGCACTAAAGGCATTAGCCATAGCATCACGTACGACACTTCTATCTATTCCTTTTTCTTCTACTATATAATCAAAAGCGCGTTTAAACTCAGTGTTATTCATCATTTTCTCCTTTACTACATACATCTAATACATATTCATTTTTTAATTCTTCAATATCTAAAGAATCTATTATAGGATTTATTATATTAGATGCTTTTTCACATAAATCAGTGTCCACTACATCAGTACTTTGTATTTTAATAAATAATGTGTTTACTCCATCTTCTTTAGCAAATTCTACATCACTTATTTCAACATTGATACTTTTTAATGGTTCAGCGAGTGATTCTATTATTTTCTCTTTCATTTTTCCTCCTTTTCAAATTTAAAGAGTGGGTTTTTGTCCCACTCCATCAAGTCAAATAAATTGTATCATTTTTTTTAGTGTAATACAAGTCTAAATTTTTTTAGTTAGTTTTAGTGTTAATTCTTCATCTGTCTTTTTAGTCTTGTGTTCTTTATTTCTTTTACTTTTTGTTTTACATAAACATTGTTTTATGAATTTTAGTTCTTTTTTACTTCTTATCATTTTTTAAGCTCCTTGTATAATGTCTTCCCATTAAGTATAAATATTCACTTTCTGATATAGAATATAAAGATATATCTTTTATAAATGGTCTAGTATATCCAAATATAATAGGCATGCCTTTTTCTTCTATTATTTTTAACATTTTTTCTTCTATTAAAGCACCAACTTTGCTTTCTTTGTTTCCAAATTTTGCTAAAAGTAAGCCATAAACTGTATTTAAGTCTATTGTTTTTAAAAATGGATCTGCTCCTTTTTGTAGTAAGTATTTTACTATTTCCTCATTTTCTAGAAGTGCAGAATTCATAAGTGGAGTTCTACCACTTTTGTTTTGGTGATTTATATGTGCCCCGTGAGATATGAGAGCTTCAACCATTTTCATATGCTCGACATAATAAGAATAGGCATTTAGTGTTACAAGTGTTAGTGGTGTTTCACCTAATATGTTTTCAATATTAGGGTTTGCATTTTTATCTAATAATAATTCTATTAAATCACAATATGAATTTTTAGAACAAGTGTGTAATAATGTATTTCCATTTTCATATTGAACATTTACATTGCCATTTTCTTCTAATAACTTTTTTATTCTTTCTCTTAACATTACATAATCTAAATACATACTTAACCCTCCATAAATAATTATACATTTAATTAGATCTTTTTCAAGAAAAAACATATGAATTATATAACTCATATGTTAGTTAACTGCATTTTTACAATTTTCATCTATACTAAATTCATATGGGGAATCACTTGTTCCATTACCTTTTAAATATGTCACACAAGATTTCAGAGAAACGACGGGGCGAACGTCACCAAAATCGGAGATGGTGTCACGGCTCAACCTGCCTAGGGAGAACAAACACTCCAAGACGAAGACCCACCAGTCGGAACTGACCATGAAGCTAGGAGAGGCGGTCCACCAGAAACCATCACCAACCGACGAATCACCGTTTGCATTTCTATAATAGTAGGCACTTGCATTTCGGGAGTCAGTTTTCCCTCCGGCAAATACTATTTCATCTGCTGTCATTAATCCTACTGGATATGTTAGTTGTCCATTTCCACCAGAGGCAGTACTTGCACTGAATTTATCTGTCACATTTTGTGTTCCTTCTATTACATTTCCGTCTTTATCCACACCACATTTGAATGATGGTCTTTTATTATCAACTAATCTTGTATATGCCGCATAGTCGAAAGATGTACTTCCTGTATCATACGATCCCGAACCAACAGCCCGGTCGTTACAATATATTGCTGTTTTACTTACATAATCATTATATGAATTTGTTCCGTCAGAACTATCATATATCTTTGATTTATACCAACCATATAGTGTAGTTTCATCGCCTTCACTTCCAAGGATTGTCGATGGGTTATCATTTGTTCTATTACTTGCAAGTGACCCACTTGTTCCATACTTTAGTCCTACATACATAGGGTCACTATATTGGGTATTAAATGCCTTTGTACTTATATACCCACCTTCTGTATCAGGTGCATCCCCTGCATAAAGTAACCTTACACTACCATCTTCATTTACCCTTATTATTCTCCAGTAGTAACCCGCAAAACTAACCCAGTTGTTTTCTACATTTCCTGCAAAATAGTATACTGTATTTTTAGTTTCATCTTCTATAAAGCCACTTCCTATTTCTTCTTTATATACACCACTTTCTGTATCACTTTCTAAACTATAATTTTCGTCATTTCCGTTACTAGGTAAAATGTTTTCAAAGTTAGTTCTTGTTAATGTATTTTTGCATGTTCTTTCCATTGCTTCAGATATCGTTTCTCCCTCGTTCGCTTTAAATTCACACAATGTTGGTTTTACACCTTCTGTTATATATAAGTTTCCACTAAAGTTTTTACCCATATCATCACTTTGGTCTATTTCATCTGTTTTTAAATATTTTAGTTCTATTTTATATGTTTGTAATTCCTGTGATTCTATTGGTATATTATTTGCTAAAACTGTATTTTGTTCTTCTAAACTTATTGGAAGTGGAACAAAATTCTTCATATTATAACCATTATCACTTGTTATTTTATATAGTAATGTTTTACTTTCTAATTCATTTAGTAAGTTTTCTATTATTATATTAAAGTAATATGTATCATTTGTTTTATTTTCTACTGTAAATGTTTTTGATTCTTCCCATCCTGCAGTTAAATTTTGATTATTTATCTCTAATTCGTCATTAAATATTATTTGTAATCTATCAGCTATATTAATAACTATATCACTACCATTTCCAATTATTTTTCCAGTAAAATATGCTACACTTAATCCTATACCTATTATTAAAATAAACACTGTTCCTATTATCATATATTTTTTATTCATAAACTTCTCTTTCCTTTCATAACACA
Organism: uncultured Bacilli bacterium; assembly: GCA_947631345.1. The sequence goes on from CANRKW010000068.1 coordinate 4,967, forward strand.
ACAAAAAATACACATAAAAATTATGTGCACAGCAAAAAATATGAAGTTTTATTAGTCTCTAAACTACCCCCCCCAGTGCAATATTTTGTACATATTCTCCAGTTAACTTCATATCTATCTTTCTCCTTTACTTTTCATATATTTTAATTTTATACTCACTTTTTTATTTAGTCAATTACAAAACAAATATTCTTCTATATTTTTATTTTAAATTATTATATAATTTAGTTAGAGCACTCGACTTTTTCAAAGGTTGAGTGTCAAACACTCTAAGCTGTGGCGCTTAGTGTTTTTATTATCTCTAACATATTAACCAACTTAATGATTACTATGACGAGTAATAAAATTATTACGAGTAGTAATTTTTCTTTGTTAAATCTTTTCATAATCACTCCTTTCTACCAAAACCTCCATTGTTTTTTCAAACACCAAAAGCCCCTTAAGAAATTCATGACACTAAGCCCAGTCTTGTGCTCCAAGAGGCATAATAGCATAAAAATATTGTAAATGCAAATCGCGAATTTTAAGTTTTCGAACACCAATTTTCGTATATTTTGACCAATTTTAATCAAATTTAAACAAAAATTAAAAATTGGTATAAAAAAACGCTACCAAATTTAAAGTTTGGTAGTTTTTTAAATTTTACACTAATTAACTGCACTAGCACAAGAATAATCTATGTTTACTTCATATGGTGTATTTGATTCTC
>CANRKW010000069.1 GCA_947631345.1 uncultured Bacilli bacterium
TTCTGTCGGCCCGGGCAGCTTGGGCGGTGGCCGCGTCGGCAACGCCTATGCTGTTCGCCCCGTAGTTTCTCTGAAATCTTGTGTAACAGTTAAAAGTGGTAATGGAAGTAGTGATTCTCCATATGAATTTGAAATTAGTTCTGACTGTGCATCTGCAGTAAATTAAAGGAAGGTATATATGACAGAAATAGAATTAAATAAAACAATCGGCAAAAATGTAAAGAAATATAGGCTTTTATATAATGTTAATGTAGAAAAAATGACACAAAAAGATTTAGCAGAAAAAATAAATGTTGGAATATCTACTATAGGTAATTTAGAAAGTTCTAATATAACACAAGGTGTAAGTTTATATAATTTATATAAAATAAGTAATATATTAAAAGTTCCTATAAATAAATTCTTTGAATAGCAATTATTTGCTATTTTTCTTTATATTTGTTAAAATTAAATGGGAGAGGTTTATATGGTTATTGAATATAAAGAAAATGATAAAATGAATTTTAAAGTATATGAAAAAGACTTTATAACTTTTTTAGGTAATAAAAATAAAAGTATTGTAGAAAACTTAATGTTTCTAAAAGAAAATAACTATATAACTATAAATAACATTAATATAAATAATTCTAATATATATGAAAATAGAAAATACATAACTTTTTCATCTTTTAAATATCTTAATACTATATTAGGAGAAATAGCTAAAGATGAACTTGCTTTTCCTTTAGAAAGTCTATCTATGTCTAAAAAAGAAATAAAATCTAAAATAAATGAAATAAGTAAAAAGTTCAAATTAGATTATTTAGATATATCTATAAAACATTTAAGTAGAACAGAAATAGTTAAACTATCATTAGCAAGTTCTTTAATAATAAATCCAAAAATATTAGTAATAGATAATATACTGAACTTACTTGATAAAGATGACTTTATATTAGTAACTAACATATTAAAAGAATTTACAAATAATGGAGGAGTCATCCTTAACTTTACAACCAACATAGAAGAAAGTCTTTTAGGTAATAAAATAATAATAACTGACAAAGAAAAAATCATAGTTGAAGGAAAAACATTAAGTGTTTTAAATGAAGAAAAGATAATGAAAAGACTAGGTATTTCTTTACCTTTTATAATTATGTTAAATAAATATTTAAAAGATTATGATTTAATTAATAAATATTACTTAACATATGAAGAATTAGTAGGTGCATTATGGAAATAATAGAATTTAACAATTTAACATATAAAGAATATATAAATCATACTTTAGTTAAAACTCATCTTAAAAATGTAGATTTAACTATTCTAGAAAATAAAATAACAGCTATTTTAGGAGATTCTAAAAGTGGAATAGAATATATAGGAGGATTAGTAAATGCAAGTATTAAGCCTTCAAATGGATGTGTAAAAGTACTTTCTTTTATAAATGATGGTAAAAGAATAAAAAATGTAAATAACTTAAGAAGACTTATAGGAATAGTACCAATGTATCCAGATAAAATATTATTTAGTAAAACTGTAAAAGAAGAACTTCAATTTGGTCCATCCCACTTTAAATACAAAAATGATAAAACATCTATAAGAATAAAAGAAGCTCTTAAAATACTTGATTTAGATGAAAAAATATTAAATGAAAAAATATCTAATTTAACTTTAAATGAACAAAGAAAAGTATCTCTTGCTTCTGTACTTATATTTAATCCTAAAATACTTATACTTGATAATATAACATTTCTTCTTACTAATAAAGATAAAGAAAACATAAAGAAATTAATAATTATGTTAAAAGAAAAATACAATAAAACTATAATATTACTAACAAAAGATACTGATTTTGCATATCTTTTAGCTGACAGAGTTGTTATATTTAATAAAGGTAAGAAAGTAATAGAAGGAAGTACTAATTTATTAGAAGATGAAAGTCTTTTAAGCATGAATAATTTAGAAGTACCTAATATAGTTAAATTCATTAATACTAGTAGAAAACATAATATACCACTTACTTATACTAAAGACATATTAGATTTAATTAAGGAGGTATATAGAAATGCAAGATAGTAAATACTTTGGTTCATTTTATCCAATTGAAAGTAAAATACATAGATTAAATCCAGTAATAAAGTTAATAATACTTTTTATACTTATAATATCTATAATAGCAAGTAATGAAATAAAACTTCATATATTAATGCTTTTCTATGTAATTGTACTTTTATATTATAGTAAAGTTCCTTTTAGATTTTACTTTAATATGGTGTATGGTTTAAGATACATCTATATAATTCTTTTGTTTTTACTTGCTAGTCACGGTTTAACACTTGAGTTTACTATTATTTTACTTTTGAAAATAAACATAATACTATTATATCTATCACTTCTTTTCTTTACAACAGCTCCGAGTGTTCTTAAATATGGGGTAGAAAAAATACTTACACCATTTAATATATTAAACCTCAATATGGGCAAATTCGCTAATTTTTTAGTCAATATAATTACTTTTATACCTTTAGTAATTGTAACAGAAAAAGAAGTTCTAATAATGAGAGGAAACCACGGATTAGATTATTTTGAAGAAGACATAATATCTAAAATAATAGTAAGAATAAAATCTAGTTATAACACATTTTATATAACAATACAAAAACTTAAAAATATAAATGAATTATCAACATTAAAAATGTATAATATAAATAAACATAGAACTAATTATAAAGTAAACAAAATAGATGGATTTTCTATAATACTACTTTTGATATCTTTAATATTTATAATATACTATATAATATATGAAAGAGGAATTTTATGAGATATTTAGTTAATATGAAATATGATGGTACTTTATTTTATGGTTTAGAAAAACAAAACAACTTTAGAACAGTTACTGGTGTTATAGAAGAAGTATTATCTAAAATATTAAATGAAAAGATAAAAATAGTAGGTTGTTCTAGAACAGATAAAGGAGTACACGCGAATGATTATTACTTTCATTTTGACACTGATAAAAATATAAACACAGATAAATTAAAACACTCAATTAACAGTATTATAGATAGAGATATTTACATTAAAGAAGTAAAACAAGTGACAAATGAAATTCACGCTAGATATAGTGTTAAAAATAAAGAATACAAATATATAATAAATACTAAAGAATATGAACCTACTATGAGAAATTATAGACTTGAATATAATAAACCAATTAATATAAAAATACTAAAAAAAGTAAGTAAGAAATTAATAGGAAAACATAATTTTAAAGCTTTTACTAGTGATAAAGATAATAACAATTATATAAGAAAAATAAATTACATAAAAATAAAAAAAGATAAGAATTTAATATATATATACATTAATTCTAATGGATTTTTAAGATATATGGTAAGAAATATAATAGGGTTAATGTTAGAAGTAAATGAAGGTAAAAAAAGCATAGATGAAATAGAAGAAATATTAGAAAAACAAGATAGAAGAAATTTAGGGGTTATGGTAAGTTCTAGTGGATTATATCTAAATAAAGTTAATTATTAAATATATATTTAAAATTAAGGCTTTTTTTGGTAAAATATATAATGGAGGAGATAAAAATGATAGAAATAATTAAAAATAAAGAAATAAAAGGAATATTCACATCATTACTTTTAATGGTATTAGGTATATTATTAATGTTAAAACCTTTAGAAATAGTTGAATCTTTAATAAAAATAATGGGTATTATTATATTATTATGTGGTGTTTTAGATTTTCTTAATTATTTTAGAATTAAAACAGAAGAAAAACTATTTAATTATGGTTTGTTAAAAGGTTTATTAGAAGTATCTATAGGAATATTATTTATATTTAAGTTTAATGTATTAACAGATATATTTACTATTATAATAGGTTTAATTATTATATTTATGAATGTATTTAAATTACAATTATCTTTAAATTTAAAAGAAGTTAATACTCCTAATTGGTTTATAGGAACTATTATATCTTCATTATCTATAATATTAGGAATAGTAATTATATTGAATCCTTTTAGTACTGTAAAAGTGATAATAATAACTTCTGGAGCTATAATATTTACATCTGAACTTGCTAATATTATATATAGTTTTATAATACTTAAAAGCATTAAAAAAGAAAGTAAAAATATTAAAGATATTGTTGTAAAAGAAGTTAAATAGTTGAAAAAACTTATATATTTAGTGTATAATTAGATAGGAGGTAATGAGTAATGGCTAAATATTGTTCAAATTGTGGTGCTGAATTAAAAGAAGGCGCGGATGTTTGTTTAAAATGTGGTAAATTATTAATAAATTTAGACAATGGAGATGAAATAGTTAAAGTAAAAGTTAAGGCTCCTGGAATATCTATAGCAAGTATGAGTTTAGGAATAGTAGCTTGTTTAATAGCAGTGTTGATGTTCTTTAATGCAGGTTCTTTAATAGGTGAACTTTATTATCAATCTATTGTATATAAGTTAAGTTTAGCAGTTGGATATACTTTATTTGTATGGGTACCAGGTGTTGTAGGAATATTCTTATCAATAAGTGGTCAAAAAAAGGCTAAAACTGGAATAGGATTAGCTGGACTTTTAACAAGTATAATTTCAGTTGCTTTAGCACTTCTAATTATCATTTACTTAGTAATGGCTTAAGACTATCGTTTTGATAGTTTTTTTATAATCAATTTTACACTTCTAGTCACAATTTTTATATAAATGTGAACGAAAGTGTAATATACAAAAAAGATATCATAAACTAAACTTCCACAGTCGATTGACTAATGTGGAAGTTTAGTTTCAAATAATTGTAAATTATATTTCGAATTTATACAAATTCATTAGATGTTATAGTAAAAAGATTTTAACATAAAAATACAAAAAAAGATAAAAATAACATATAGTAGTTTTATTGTTTAGAATATAGTGATAAAATAAGGCTAACTAATGAAAGGAGTTTTTAAATTGAAAGAAAGCAAATTTTGTCAAAAAGTCTTACAATTTAATGAGAAACTATCTAAAATATCATTATCGTTGCCAAATGGTTATAGAATAGTAAATCCTTTTATTGGTAGTCAAAAAGAATTAGTTAAAGATATTTCAACTGCTTTTTACAAGAAGTTTTACAATGACACAAATAAAAGAATCTTGATATTAGGAAGTTCTCCAGCTCGTAGGGGTTCGGCTGTTACTGGTATTCCATTTGAAGATGCAGAACATTTAAAAACAGAAACTGGAATTTCAATTCAAAATTTTTATATTAATAAATCGTCTTCTAATTTTTTGTATGATGTAATAGACGAGTATGGTGGATGTGAAAAGTTTTATTCTAGATTTTATATGAATTTTGTATGCCCATTTGGAATAGTTAGAACTAACTCTAATGGTAAAGAAGTTAATTGTAATTATTATGACAATAAAAAAGTAGAAAAAGCATTATATTCACTAATTATCTTTTCATTAAAGGAACAAATTAACTTTGGAATTGATACATCCGTATGTTATTGTATAGGTAGTGGTGAAAATTATAAATTCTTA
>CANRKW010000070.1 GCA_947631345.1 uncultured Bacilli bacterium
CAGCAGATGAAATAGTATTTGCTGGTGGATATGGTGAGAAGAATTGCCCTGACGCATATTATAATAGAAATGGGGTTGGTGGTGGTTCGAGTTGGTTATGGGAATGGTTAACAATGACACCGCACGAATGGAATGCTGTGTCGAGTGTTTTCGAGGTGGGTGTCGGGGGTTCGTACACAAAATGGGAGGGAAGGCTGACCACCATCTCGACTGATGTCAGGGGTGCCGTCCGTCCTGTAATATCCCTAAAATCTTGTGTAACAAAAAGTGGAGGAGATGGAACAAGTGGTAATCCATACACATTTAGCATAGATTCCTCTTGTGCATCTGCAGTAAACTAATGTGTACATTAAATGTAAATTAAGACAAAACAATAATAAAAGGATGATAACAAAATATCATCCTTTATTTATCATCCAATTATTAAATATATCTGCATTTGAACTTGATGGAGGAGGACTTGCTTTTTCCATCTTTACAATCATTGGTATTTTCAAAATTCTACCAAACGCTACACAAGTACCTGGTTGTAAACTTTTTTGTTTTTCAATAATATCACTAGACATATTAGGTATCATTTTAGTTATATAATCCAAATCTTGTGGATGTGTTATTTTAAATATAACAAAATTATCTAATTGACTTATTACATTACCATTTAAATCAGTTGGTCTTTGTGTAATAAGATCCAAAATTATTCCATGTTTTCTTCCTTCTTTAGCAATACGTTCAAACACATTATACCCCATTAAAGCAACATCATCGCCTTCTTTAACATATCTATGTGCTTCTTCCAAAATAATATGAATTGGAATACTAGCTCTTGGTTCATTAGTTTTACCAAAAGTTAAAAATATTCTACTAAATATTTTAGTTATAGTTCTTGCAAATCTATCATCTACATCTTCCAAATTAATATTGACAATTTGTGCTTTTTTACCATCTTTAGTAGTTAAAAGAAAACCTATAAAATCTTTCAAACTATTAAATTTTCTATCTGTAAAAAATTCAGCATTAGAACTATTAATTAAATTATGAAGTTTAACTTTTAAACTAATCGCACTATCATACATATCTGCATTTAATAAGTATCTTTCACTAAATAATGTGAAATTCAAAGCAACTTCTAAATCTTTAAGTCCATAAGTAACATTTGAAGTATCTATATCCCATTTTTTATCATCTTGAATAAACTTCTCTATATATTCACTTATTATAGTTCTTTCAGCAAATCTTCCTTCAGAATCTATATCAAAGCAATGTCTAAATACTCTTGTAAATCCAACACCAGGAACTTCAGCATCTAAACTTATTTCTTTAGTATGAGTATTAGAAACTATATCAAAAATTTGATCTCTAATTTTAGCACTAGTTTGACTAGTATACATAATAGAAGTAATAGCTTTAGCAAGTAAGTGATTTTTATATTCATTTACTAAAGCAGAATCACTTGCAAACACTTTAACTAATTCCAAAGCACTTTCTACAATAGATATTTGACTATATTCAGTCGCATCTAATAAATTCAAAACATCATCTAAAGTAAGTAAAGATACTGGAACACTCAACTTTTCTTCATTAACAAGTCTTTTATTAGTAGTAATCAATTTATAATGTAAATTTGGATTAATTTTATCTAAATCTTTAAAAGCATTTATATATTCTCCAAAAGAATCAAATATAAACATATTAGCCCGATATGGAAGACTAGGGGTATTATATACATTTTGTATAATTCTACAAATTCCATAAGTTTTACCAGAACCAGAATTACCAAAAATAGCTGTATGATTACTAAATAAATCATTGATATTTACTTTAATAGGAAAATCTTTATATAAAGGAGAAACACCTAATGTGAAACTCTTATCATCTCCACCAACTAAAACATTAAGTTCTTGTTCATTTATTATTCTAACACTAGCTTCCAAAGTTGGCTTTTTAATAAGTCCACCTATAAAATTAGTATCTGTTATTTCTCCTAAGAAATTTATTTTAGCAGTAGTATCTCCTATATCTTCAACTTCACCTAATATTTTTTTATCATCATCTACAAAAACAACGTGCATATTAAGTAAATCTCCCATTAGTTTTCTCTCAATTGTAAGTTCAACAATTGCAGAGTTTTTATTTATAGTTTTGATATTTCCAAACATTTAAAATCACCCTTTATTCTATAAAAATATTACCATAATTAAGTAGAATTTACAACTTATAATTATAGTTAAAGATGTAAAATAATAATGGACATAGATATATTTTTTTGATATATTATCTTTGAAGGAAAAAGTGTTTACACTTTTGTATGGGGTTTATTTTAGGATAAAGCCCTATTTTTCTTTTATGTTAAAAACATATGTAAAATCATACATATGTAAAATCATTAGTTAGTCCCTCTTGAAAAAGTGTAAATAAAGTGTTATAATTTGTCATAGAAGCGAAGGGAGGGAAGAGAAGTGACTCACGTAGAGGTAAAGAACGGAAACATCGAGAGTGCGTTAAAAAGATTCAAATTAAAGGTACAATATAGTGGTATCCCTTCTGAAGTAAAGAAAAGAAAAGAATATAGTAAGCCAGGAGTAGTAAGAAGAGAAGCAAAAAAAGAAGCCATAAAAAATGCAAGACGTGCTAATAAAAGAAATAACAGAAATTATTAATGGAGGAATATTATGTCATTATATGAACAAATAACTTTAGATATGAAAGAAGCTATGAGAACACACGATAAAGATACATTAAGTACTATAAGACTTTTAAAAAGTGCCATAGATTTAAAAAGAATAAATGAAAAACTAACAGAAGTAACAGATGAAGTAGTAATTGATGTAGCAAGTAAACAAGTAAAAACTCATAGAGAAAGCATAGAAGAATTTAAACGTGGTAACAGACTAGATTTAGTAAATGGTTTAGAAAGAGAAATAAAAGTAATAAGTAAATATCTACCAGAAGAATTAAGTATTGAAGAATTAAATAAAATAATAGATGAAGTTTTCCTTTTAGTAAAACCAGAAAGCAAAAAAGACATCGGGCGTATAATGAAAGAATTAACTCCAAAAGTAAAAGGAAGAGCTGATATGAAAGAAGTTAGCAAAATAATTAATAACAAATTGGGTGCTTAAAACAGCACTTTTTTTCATATAATTAATAGGTGGTCAAAGTGCTTAATAACCTAAGTGAGTATTTAACTAAAGAAGAATATAGAATTAGTATAATACCTAATGGAATCCATATTTTATACTATTCTAAAATATTAGATATAACTAATTTAGAAGCTTTAATATATATAAAAAACAAAATAATAAAAATAACAGGAATTAATTTATATATATCTAAATTAGATAAAAATGAACTTTTAATAAAAGGAAATATAAAAAAGGTAGAAATAAATGAATAGAATACAAATAGAAGTAGAGAAAAATGAATATAATGATTTAGTAAAATACTTAATAAAAAACAATATATATTTTGACTATTTAGATATAAAAAACAAAGTAACTTTAATTATAAATATAAATGATTTTAAAGAAATAAAGACTTTATTTAAAAATATAAAAATAAAGAAATATTATGGACTAAATAAAATAAAGAACTTTTTAAAGAAACACTATATACTTATAATATCTTTTATATTAGTGTATCTTTTACTATTAATACTTTCTAATGTAATATTTAATATAGAAATAATATCTAATAATAAAGATTTAAAGACAAGAATTAATTTATATTTAGAAGAAAATGGTATAAAGAAATACAAATTTATGAAAACTAATGAAGAATTAAATAAAATAAAAAAGATTATATTAGAAGAAAATAAAAATACATTAGAATGGATTGAAATAGAAAGAATAGGTACAAAATATAAAATAGAATTAACTGAAAGAGTTATAAATGAAGAAAACAGTGATAATACCCCTAGAAATTTAATAGCCAAAAAGGATGCTTTAATAAAGTACATTGTAACAGAAAAAGGTACAAAAATAAAAGAAGTCAATGAATTAGTAAAAAAAGGAGACATAATTATAAGTGGAGAAGTTATTCAAAATGAAGAAGTAAAAAATATTGTAAGCGCGAAAGGAAAGGTATATGGAGAAGTTTGGTATACAGTAAATGTAACAGTTCCCTTTACACACGTTCATTATGAAAAAACAGGTGATGTAATAAATCATATATATATGGATGTATTTGGTAAAAAAATAACTTTAATTGGACAATTTAAAACAAACAAATCAATGAATACAAAAAAAGTCATATTAGATAAACCTTATCTATTTTTTAAAATTGTAAGTGAACAAAAAGAATTATATGATTATACTACTCACACTTTAACAGAAAAAGAAGCTTTAACAGAAGCCATAAAAAGAAGTGATAAAAGTATAAATGATAAACTAAATGAAAATGAATACATAATAGAGAAAAAAGTTTTGAAAAATAATACATATAGTAGTAAAATAGAGTTAGAAATATTTTATAGAGTTTATGAAAGTATTGAATCCTATCAAAATATAGAAGAAATAAAAGAGGGAGAATAAAAATGGTTAAAACAGCTTTTTTCGAATTATTAGAAACTACCTGGCCTACACTTACAATATTTTTAGTAATAGTTATAATAATGAGATTCTATTTTATAAAAAACACAGGCAAAAAGTTAATATTACACGAAGAAGTAATGATAATAGTTTTTATTACTTATATATTGTTATTATTTGAACTAGTAACTAGTAGAGATGTATCTTTAAGTGGTACAAATTTAATACCTTTAAGAGAAATATTAAGATACACCATTGGAAGTGAAAACTTTTATAGACAAGTTGTAGGTAATATTATAATGTTTATACCATTTGGCTTTTTTGTAGCTTTCTATACTAAAGTAAACAAAATAAGAAGTATTTCTTTAATAACGTTCATAGTAAGTTTAACTATTGAAGTTGTACAAAGATTTATTGGTAGAAGTTTTGATATAGATGATATCATATTAAATGTAATAGGTGGAATATGTGGTTTTTTAATTTATGTCGCGCTTGATGCTATAAGAAAAAAACTTCCAAGGATGTTTCAAAGAGATGGATTTTATAACTTCTTATCGATACTTGTACTAGTTTTAGGAGTTTTATATTTACTAGGAATCATAAAATTAGGGTGAAGTAAAATGGAATATGATATAACAAATTTAACAGATTATAACTTAGATTTAACAAAGTTAGATAAAGTAATTAAATGTACTAGTGAAAAACTAAATATTAAAGATAAATATATAAGTATAGTATTTGTTAATAATGAAAAAATACACGAAATAAATAAAACTTATAGAAATGTAGATAGACCTACTGATGTAATAAGTTTTGCTTTTTTAGATAACTTTGATATAGATGATACTTCTTTAGGAGAAATATATATAAGTGTAGACAAAATAAAAGAACAAGCAATTAGTTATAATCATAGTGAATTAAGAGAAGAGTGTTTCTTACTTGTACACGGACTTTTACATTTATTAGGTTATGATCACATAAAAAAAGAAGA
>CANRKW010000071.1 GCA_947631345.1 uncultured Bacilli bacterium
TGAAAAAAACATTGTTAATATTATTGATACTCTTTATAACTAATATTGTTTTTTTACGATTTCGTGAATTTATCCTGAACTAACCTAATTCTATCTTGAAAAATACCAAACACTATAATATAATATATATATGAGGGATGAAAATGGAAATAGTTTTAATAATAGTTTCAATTATTTTAATCGCACTTGTTCTATTACAAAGTAACAAAGCAAGTGAAGCAGGACAAATAATTACTGGAGGAAATAGTATATTAATGGGTGCTATGAAAGAAAGAGGCCCAGAAAAATTCATAACAAGATTAACATTTATAATGGGCTTCTTATTTATAGCAATATCATTTATATTAGGTTTCTTCTAATAACCGATTATTTCGGTTTTTCTTTTAATTTAAAAGCAAACAAATAATTCATATTTTATTTGATTTATAAAATAATATATGATAAAATACATATGAGAGGTTAAAATAAAATGAAAGAAAAAATAATAAGAATATTTAAAGAAAGTGGTAATCAAAAGTTAGATCCTATAATGATAGTAAAACACTTTAAAAAGAATTATGAAGTAAAAGATATAAAAGAAGTTATAAATATATTAAATGAACTTGTAGAAGAAAAAGTAATAGTTTCTACTAAAAAAAATACATATAAATTAGTTACTGATGAATATATAAAATCTAAAGTAGAAAAAGTTTCTAGTGGTAATGGATGGTTACTTTTAGAAGATGGAGATATTTTTATAGATAAAAAAAATATGAACGGGGCTAATACTAATGATTTATGTTTATGTGAAACATTTAGAAAAAGAGGAAGTATAGAAGCAAGAGTAGTAAAAATATTAGAAAGAAACTTACCTTTAGGAGAAGTCAAAATAGAAGGAAAAACTACTTATATAAAACCTTTAAAAATGTATGAAAAACAAATAGTTTTAATGGAAAATGATGAATTTAATTTAATAGATGGAGAAATAGTTAAAATAAAAAGTGTAAAAGAAGATAAAGATAATATATATGTAGTTGTAACTGAAAAAGTCGGGCATAAAAATAGTCCAGATATAGATACTTTAATAGTTATGAAAGAATTAGATATGCCAGTAGGTTTTAGTAAAGAAACTATGGAAGAAGTAAGTAAGTTACCTAAAGAAGTTTTGAAAGAAGATTATAAAGGTAGAACTGATTTAACAAAAGAAATAGTTTTTACAATAGATGGAATTGATACAAAAGATATAGATGATGCAGTAGGTCTTAAAATACTTGAAAATGGAAATTACTTATTAAATGTTTCTATAGCAGATGTAACTCATTATGTAAAATATGGTAGTTCTACTTATAAAGATGCATATAATAAAGGAAATTCAACCTATATGGCTGATAAAGTCGAGCCTATGTTACCTGTAGAACTATCTAATGGAATTTGCTCATTAAATGAAGGTGTAGAAAGATGTGCAGTAACTACACTTATTGAAATAGATAAAAGTGGTAATTTTGTAAATAAGAAATTAATTAGTAGTATTATAAAATCTAGAAAGAAAATGAATTATGAAAGTGTAAATAAAGTATTAAAAGGAGAAGTAGTAGAAGGTTATATGGAATATGCTTCTATTCTTAAAGAAATGAACAAACTATCTAAAATACTTAATAAAAAAAGACAAGAAAAAGGTAATATTGATTTTCCTTCTAGTGAAATTAAATTATTAGTAGATGATTTAGGTAAAGTTACAGAAATAAAAAAATGTGAAGAAGGAGAAGGAGAAAAACTAATAGAAAACTTTATGATTTTAAGTAATGAAGCATCTATTGATATATTAACTAGTGTATCTGACTATGCAATTTTTAGGGTACACGGAATTCCAAGTGCAAAAAAAATGGAAGAATTTATGGCTTTTCTTAGTAATTTAGGTTATACAATTACTGGAAAAATCACATATAGTAAAGTAAGTAATAGAGATATACAAAGAATTTTAGAAGAAGTAAAAAACACCAAAGACTATGAAATAATAGCAAGTAGATTATTAAGAAGTATGCAAAAAGCAGTATACAGTACAGATAACATAGGTCATTTTGGTTTAGGTAGTAAAAAATACACTCACGAAACTAGTCCTATAAGAAGGATGTCTGATTTATTACTTCATTATTTAATAAAATCTGAAGTATTTAATATAGATATAGGAATAAAAATAGATACATTTGCCAAAAATTTAAGAGAAGCCTGTGAACACATAAGTATGACTGAAAGAAGAAGTGATGAGTGTGAATATGAAGTAAATGACTTAAAAATAGCAGAATATATGGAAAAACACATTGGAGAAGAATATGAAGCAGTAGTAGATGGTCTTACTAAAAATGGCTTTTTTGTAGAAACTTCAAATTATGTAAGTGGTTTTGTAAGTTTAGATACAATGAAAGACTATTTAACATTAAGTGAAGATATGTTATATTATACTAATAGAAAAAAACAAATAGCATTAAAACTAGGTGATAAAGTTAAAGTAAGATGTATATTTGCTAGTAAAGAAAACAGACACGTAGACTTTATGCTAATATAGGAGAGATTATGGAAATAGTAAATAGAAAAGCAAGATTCAATTATTTTATTATAGAAGAAATAGAAGCTGGTATTTCTTTAGAAGGAACTGAAATAAAAAGTGTTAGAAAAGGAAGTGTCAGTTTAGATGATGCATATGCTAGAATAAAAAAAGGTGAAGTTTTTATAACTAATATGTTTATAGCTAAATATTTAGAAGGAAATAGATTTAATCACGATGAAAGAAGAGAAAGAAAACTATTACTTCATAAAAGAGAAATAAATAAATTAAATAAACAAATAGAATTAAATTCATATACTTTGATACCTTTAAAACTATACTTTAAAAAAGGAAAAGCCAAAATATTACTAGGTTTATGTAAAGGAAAAAAACTATATGATAAAAGAGAAACTATAAAACAAAGAGATCTTTTAAGAGAAAAAAGGTTATAAAATTAAAGAAAACACACAAAATATAAATGGTGAATATAATGGAGATTATTTTAAGGTCTTTAATTTTCTTTATTACACTTTTTCTAATAGTAAAAATGTTAGGAAAAAAACAAATAAAGAATTTAACTTTATATGATTATGTTTTAAGTTTAACTTTAGGTTCTTTTAACAGCTGATAGCATAGTTAGTTTAGATACACCAATTTATAATGGTATAATAGCCCTTTTGGTTTTTGGACTTATTGGATATATAACTTCTATAGCAACATACAAAAGTAAAAATGCTGAAGAAATAATAGATGGAGAACCTAAAGTATTATATGAAAATAATCATTTTAATTATAAAAATTTAGAAGATTCAAAATTAAGTGTTTCTAAATTATTAGAACAATGTAGATTAAAAGGATGTTTTGATATTAAAGAATTAGAATGTGCGATTTTAGAAACTTCTGGAGATATTTCTATATTATTAAAGAAAAACAATATTAACAAAAATAAGTGATTAAACTCACTTATTATTTTTTAACCTTTTAAAGGATTATTATTTTATTGGTGGAGCTGACGGGTAACGACCCCGTGTCCAAGATACTAGTCCTATAAACATCTACAAGTTTAGTTGGTTTAAAATTTCAAAAAATAAAATGGATTTCCAACGTTCCTATATTTTTCTAAGTTTAGTAAATGATTCATTAAATACCCTAAACAAGTAATTAATATAGTTCACTTTTATGAGTCTAGTTACTTTTCTCGTGAACAAAGAAAAGGCTAGACAACTTGCTTCCTATAAACTAGGCAAAAGCAGGTTCAAAATTGTAATCGTTTCCGATTATTTTAGGTTTAGATTTATAGTATCTCTACTACTTGCATTTATAATACTACCTATCCTGTCGAAACAAAACAGCCCCATACATAACATTATACTACATAATAAATTTTTGTCAACAAAATGTTTGCTTTTTTTACTATTTTCTTTCTTACATTTATTTTACACAGAAATTAAGATTTTTATACCTAAAATTTAAAATATGTTTTATACTTATAATAGAAAGAAGGAAAAAAGGATGAAGAAGGTTTTAGTGGTTATAGTTTTAATAGGCGTTGTACTATTGGGAATTAATGGGGTTAATAGAATAAAAAAGGAAAGTGAAAGTGATAAAAAAGATACTAGCACTGAAAAAGAAGTGAAAAAATTACAAATCTTTGATGAGGACAGTAAAAGTAGAAATATTGCAGTTATGATAAATAACAACCACGATGCCTGGCCTCACGCTGGTCTTAATGACTCATTTTTAAACTATGAGATAATAGCAGAAGGTGGAATAACTAGAATAATGGCCATTTTTAAAGACAAAAATCCAGAAAAAATAGGTTCAGTTAGAAGTAGTAGACCTTATTACTTAGATTATGTTTTAGAAAATGATGCTATTTATGTTCACTGGGGTGGTAGTGAACAAGCTTATAGTGACATAAATTCTTTAAATATCGACCATATTGATGGAATGAATTATGAAGGCACATATTTTTATAGAGATACAACTATTTCAAATGCTTATGAACACACTGGATTCACAAAAATGAGTATGATTAAAGATGGAATATCTAACTTAAATATAAGAAATACCACTAATACTTCTCAAGTATTTAAGTATAGTGTAGATGAAATCAATTTAAGTGAAATGGAAGGTGCAATAAAAGCAGATTATATAGATATACCATATTCCTATTATACAGATACAAGTTATACATATGATGAAGTAAATAAAGTATATTTAAGATATATGTCAGATGAAGCACATATTGATGCAATAACTAACACTCAATATACAGCTAAAAACATAATAACTTATAAAGTTCATAATGAAACAATATATGGAGATACTTCTTATAGACAAGAGTTAGACAACATTGGAAGTGGAGAAGGATATTACATAACAAATGGATATGCAGTACCAATTACTTGGGAAAAATCAAGTAGAAGTAGTAAAACTATATATAGATATAAAGATACTAATGAAGAAATAAAACTAAATGATGGAAATACTTGGGTACAAATACAACCAGATGATGAATATTTAGATATTAGAAGTAATAATTTAGAAGAAGTAGAATAGAATATATTGAAAAAACATTTATTATTTGTTAAAATGTATTATAGTAAGGAGGACACAAAATGGAAAGTGTGATAAATTTTTTAGCAGATTATTATATTTGGTTTTTTGTAGCAGCAGGAGTTCTTGCGTTTGCATTAATCGGATTTATAATCGATTCTAAAAGAAAAAAGAAAAATGATTTTAAAGGAGAAAGTATAAATAGTACAGCTACCCCAGATAGTGTTAGTACAGAAAACGTGCCACCTGTAAGTGAGACACCAGTAGAAATAAATGACATACCACTAGCTAATGAAGAAACACCTAGTTTTTATAGTGAAACAAATATGCCTAATGCTATGCCTAATACTGAAATGAACAGCATAAATAATTTAAATAGCATAAATAATAATGTAAATAGCATAGATAA
>CANRKW010000072.1 GCA_947631345.1 uncultured Bacilli bacterium
TATTAAAAAACACTAGGTATTATAATGTATCTAGTGTTTAGTTCACATTTCATTAAAGTTCACTTTATCAATGAAATAATCATTATTATTTGTTGAAATTTTATATTGATTTCCAACAAAACTAAATCCTTTTCCTAATTCAAGTAATACATTTTTAATTCTTTCTATCATTGCGTTTTCTATATCTCGTTCTGTTGATTTTTTAGTTATATTTGCTAGTTCAAAAATATATGGATCTTTTATCATATCTCTTGCAAATTCACTCTGTGCATTAGGTAATCTATTATCAAAATTCGTTAACTTTTCTGACACAGCTTGTCTTTCATATAATTCCAAATCAATTTGATGACTTAAAACGGTTTTGGACCATCCATTTTTTAGAACTTGTCTTGCATACCAAAGTCTTTTTTCATATTCATCTATTTTATCAACTAATATACAATTTTGAGACCAAGATATCATACTTAATTCCTTTGGAATTTCTATAAAATTCTTATATGCTTCATAAACCTTCCTCATTCTCGCTAAATTGCGTGGTGAAAAACCTGTTTCTTCTGGAAAATCTAATTTTAATGCAACAGATAATTTATTTATAAAATTATTACCATATTTTGAATTATCACTAATTATTTTTCCTAGCCTTAAATAAAATTCCACAACTTCTTTGTTTGCTTTAGTAATAATATTAAATCTAGTGTCTAGTATATCCTTTTCAATTTTTTTTACTATCTTAACAAAATCATCATCTAATATTTCTATTTTTTTCGACATATATTTTCTCCTTTTGTTTTTACACTAATAGTATAACACTTAAATTATATATTGTAAATTTTCTTCATATTATAAAACCCCTATTTCAAGAGGTTTTTATATTTAATTATGTATATTATCTTTTATCTTATTATTTACTATTTTTTTTCATATTCGTCTGTTACTTTTGCATAATCTAAAGTTGCTTCTACTTCTTTATTATGTATGTACCTTCCACTTACATTTTTTTCTACTGTTGAAGCCTCTTTTGTTTCTATTATTAATGTTACTATCTTCTATTCCATATACTAACTTACTTATCATCATTTCAGTTGCTTTATAGTTTTCACTTGTAACAACAAAAGAAGCATAACTAAGTCCTAACACTAAACATAATAAAATACTTGTCATAATTAACACTTTCTTCTTCATAATACTTCAATCTCTAATAATTATCTATTATAATCTAATTTTATTACTTTTCTTGTTGTCACAACTTTTTATTATGTATTTCGATACATTCATTTATATAAAGAGATTTAATTCGTATAAATATAAAAAGATAACTTTTGATTATCTTTTGTTAATTTCTTTAATTAGTAAAGTGTTAGTAGTACTAGGATTTACTTTACCACCACTTCTTTTTATTACTTGTCCTGTTAAATAACCTAATATATTAGTTTTACCATTTTTATATGTTTCTATTTGTTCTTTAGATTCATCTAATACTTCATTTATTAACTTTAATATGTAACTTTCATCTGTAATTTGTTCTAGTCCTTTTTCTTTTACTATTTCTAAAGGTGTCTTTTTTTCTTCTAGTACACTATTAAATACACCTTTTGCTTGTTCACTAGAGATTTTACCACTTTTAACCATTTCTATAAGTGAGTGTAACATTTCTGGTGTTAAATAAACATCTTTTACATTTTCTATGAAGTTTGAACTCATATATCCTAGTAGTCTTGTAGTAATCCAGTTACTTGCTTCTTTTGCATCAGTATTTAAAGATAAAACTTCTTCAAAAAAGTCACATAAATCTTTTGTTTTTACTATAGTTTTAGCATCTTTCTCATTTAAACCTAAACTTATATATCTTTTCTTTCTTTCATTAGGTAATTCTGGAATAGAAGATTTTATTTCATTAATAAATTCGTCATTTAATTTAACTACAGGAATATTAGGTTCAACATAATATTTATAATCAATTGCGTCCACTTTTTCTCTCATAGATACTGTTTTCTTTTCTTCATCTACCCATCTACGAGTTTCTTGTAAGACTTTTCCTCCACTAGATAATATTTCTGTTTGTCTTTTTATTTCATAAATAATAGTTTCTTTTACACTATTAAAAGAATTTATATTTTTAATTTCTGCTCTTACACCTAAAGAAGTGTCAGTTTCTTTCATCATTGAAATATTAACATCACACCTAAGTTCACCTTTTTCACTTGATGCTTCACTTACATCACAATATTTTATTATTGTTCTTAAGTTTTCTAAAAATTCTATTACTTCTTTTTCATTATTAAATACAGGTTCAGTTACTATTTCTACTAAAGGAATACCTGCACGGTTATAGTTTATTAATGAGTAATCACTAAAATGGTCTAAACTAGCTGAATCTTCTTCTAAATGTATTTGATGAATAAAACATCTTTTTTCTTTTCCATCTACTTCTATATCTAAATAGCCATTTTTTCCAAAAGGCTTAGTCATTTGGGTTATTTGGTAGCCTTTAGGTAAATCAGCGTAGTAGTAGTTTTTTCTATCAAACATTACTTCATCTGGTACTTCACAGTTAAGTGCAAGAGCGAGTTTTATAGCTTTTCTTACTCCTTCAATATTAGGTAAAGGCAAAATTCCTGGAAAAGCAAGATCTATTTCAGTTATATTTTCATTTGGTATTTTAGAATATGAATTTTTACTTCTTGAGAACATTTTAGATTTTGTATTAAGTTCTGTATGAACTTCTAGTCCTATTACTGCTTTATACATTTTTACCTCCTACGCTTAAGTTTTTAAGTCCTGTTAATTCTTCTATTTTACTTGCTATTTGTAAACATTCTAAGTCTTTTTTTACAGGGCATGTTAAGTTTACACCAACTGGCATATCATTATACATATACATTGGAATTGTTATACTAGGGTACCCTCCAAAATTACCTATTACTAAATGATTTTCTAAAAGTAAATAATCACTACTTAATTTATCTGTTTCTTTTTCATTATCAATTTTAGGGGCGATGGTGCTTGAAGCTGGAAGAATTAATCCATCATAAGTTTTAAAAAGTTCATTAATTTTACTAGTTATCATATTTCTTACTCTTTTAGCATTTAAAAATAGTTTTTCTTGATTTTGTCTTTCTAATATATAACTACCTAATATGAATCTTCTTTTTATCATTTCTTGAAAACCTTTAGTTCTTGTATTTTTCATTATTTCTTCAGGTGTATTACCATTACTTCTTGGTCCAAAGATAAAACCTGTCAAATTAGAATTATTGCTTGTTGCTTCTGCACAAGAGATTATAAAATATGTTGGAAATAAGGCTTTTAATAAGTCTATATTTATACTAACTTCTTCTATAGTTATACCAATGCTTTTTAATTTTTCTAATAGTTTTTTAAATTCTTCTATTGTTTTTTTTGCTTCTATAGAAGTAGCACTTTCTATTATTTCTTTTATGTAAAATAGTTTTTTTCCCTTTACTATAGTAGAAAGAGAATCTTTATAGTTAATGTTTTCATCAGGTAGTGTTGTCATATCTAATGGGTCAAATCCTTTTAAAGCGTCAGTTACAATTGCAGCATCTTTTACATTTCTTGTAAATATTCCTACGTGATCTAGACTACTTGCAAAAGGAAAAAGGCCATATCGTGAGATTCTTCCGTATGTTGGCTTAAATCCTACTACTCCACAAAGGGATGCTGGCTTTCTTACTGAGTCACCTGTATCACTTCCAATACTAAATGGGACAATTCCTAGAGCAACACTTGCAGCACTTCCAGCAGAACTTCCACCAGGTATTCTAGTTTTATCCCACGGATTTCTCACAATTCCAGTGTGTCCAGTAAGACCACTACCACCCATAGCAAGTTCATCTAAAACTGTCTTTCCTATTAAAACAGCACCACTTTCTTTTAATTTCTTATAAACTGTTGAATCAAATACAGGAACATAATCTTTTAATATATTACTAGATCCTGTTGTTAATATTCCACTTGTAGAAAAATTGTCTTTTAAAGCATATGGAATACCAGATAAAATATTACTTGTTTCTTTACTTTCACATTTTTCCATAACTGTAACAAATAAATTTAAGTCTTTATTTTTATCTATTTCATTTTTAATATTTTGAAATAATTCTTCTTTTGTAATCTCTTTATTATCTAAACTATTTCTTAATTCTTCTATTGTCTTATTCATTATTAACCACCTTTGGTACTTTAACACTATCATTTTCTACTGATTTACAATTTTTAAACGCATCATTTACATTAATAGAACTTATATATTCATCACTTCTTAAATAAGCACTTTCTAAAGGAAAAGGAAAATTCATAGGTTCATAATTACTTAAACCATCAATTTTACTTATTAAATCTACTTGTTTTAATAACACTTCAAATTCTTCTTGTAAAGTGATATATTCCTCTTCTTTCATAGTAAATTCTAAATTTTCAGCATATTTTTTTAATTTTTCTATTGGTATCATAATTCCTCCATTTACATAAAAAGAATATACCACAAATTTAACTTAAGAACAATCTATTATTTTATAGGGAAGTTAATTTCATTAACCATTATTTGCAATTTTTGTCCAAATTCAATATATAAAATATAATATTATTTTAATACATAATATGTATTTCTTCCGACCCCTTCTTTTACTAAAATATTGTCTTCCAATAATTTTTTAATAATTTGTTTTGATCTTGTATTTCCTATATCTAATAGTTTTTCTATTTCTAATCTTGTTATTTTTGCTTTTTCTTTAATATAATTTGTAATAATTTCTTCTTGAGTCATATCATTAAATTCAGTTTTATTACTTTCAATATAGTTTAAATTTGGTAATGTAATTTTAAAAACATTTTCTGATAATTCAATAATTGGTTTTAGTTTAGAGCCTTGATATTCATTTATCATTCTTCCAATGCCTGTACCATAATTTTCAACATAATTTAATCTATGAAATATTTCAGCAAGGTTAGGATTTCTTGATTCAGATACACCATTATATACATCATTTAAAGATAAAGTACTAATTAATCCACCAGTTGAATTAATTTCAATTCTATCATCAAATATTGATAATAAAATGCTACCATTAAAGTGATAATCCCTATGAATTATTGCATTTAATAATGCTTCTCTAATAGAAAAGTCTGGATAATCCTTTTTATCAATTCTTTGTAAACCATTAAATATTGAACTTATGTGATTAGATAAATTCATATAATAAAAAGCATCTTCTACAATTTTTAAGCACGATCCAAATAATTCTTTTCTATCTTTAAATATTGTTTTATTTGTTCCGTCAAATACTGCACATTTTACTGTATATGGATTTTGATCGGAAAGCAAAAGTGCTAAATTATTAAATTTATTATCAGTTATCATTTTTAAACTTTTAAATTTTTCATTTGAAAATTCAATATTTCTTTTTTTAAATATTTCTTTGGCATAATCAAATG
>CANRKW010000073.1 GCA_947631345.1 uncultured Bacilli bacterium
GTACAGGGTTTGATATAATTAAAGCACAAGTACATTTGCACTCATTTCCTGGAAGACCTTATTTTGGAACTGATAGAAAAATAGCAGTTCATGAAATATCAACTTCCTGGGAAGCAAGTGATGTAACTTGGAATAATATGCACAACAAATATAATCCTAGATATGAGACATATTTTTATCCAAGTAGGGTTCAAATTTTGGATAATTTATCAACGTTTGATTTAACAAGACTAGTAAAAAAGTGGTATAGTGGATTAACAAATAATGGTATTATGTTAAAATGGGTGACTGAAACAAAAGATTCAAACTTTGACAAATATGAATTTTATTCAACTGATCCATATATGACAATAACATATAAAGATAGCAATGGCCTTATAGATTATATGAATTATACAGAATTACCATTAACAAGTGGAAATTCATATATAAATAACAAAACAGGAAATCTAACAAATTTGTTTAATATAAATAAAACGATAGGCGGAAAAATTCCTGTAACTTTAAATGTAGTATATAATACACAAAATGTAGTTTTAGATAATGTAAAATCAATTGCTTTAGGATGGAAATTCAATTTTGAAGAAATTATAACTAAAGAAACTATAGAAGGCTTAGAATATTTAAAACTAACCTCTTCTACAAGTGCTAATTATTATTTTTATGAGGAAGAAGAAAATAAATATCACGATGAAGACGGATTAAATATGACGGTTACTTACGAAAATGATAGATTCGAACTTAAAGATAAAATTGGCAATAAAAAGATATATACTTTACTAAATGATAGATATGTTTTAACTAAAATAATAGATACAGAAAATAGAGAAGTTAATATAACATATGATAATAATAGAATAAGCAAAATAACTGATTCAAATAATGAAGAAATAGTTATAGAATATAACAATAACAATATAACAACAAAAAGTAATTATGAAACATCAAAAATAAACATAAATAATAATTTAGTAAATAGTATAGAAACAATAGAAGGTACAACAATATTTACTTACAACGAGGAAAATATTATTACTAATATATTAAATACAGACAATTTATCTTATAATTTTTTATATTATGATAATTTACCATATAAGATAAGAAGAGTAGAAGAATTAGGTATAAATAAAGAACTTGGAAATAGTTTAGATTTTAGTTATTCGGATTATTCGACAAAAGTTGTGGATAATTTAGGAATTAAAAAAGTATATACATTTAATGATAATGGTAGCTTAATTAGTGAGGCGACATATACAAAAGACAAACAAAAATTAAAAGATGCATACTTTGGTATTACAGATTATTATAATGATAATGTAACAAATCAAAATTCTAATTTAAAAAATAAACCAATAAATACTATTCCTTACTTAAAATATGTAAATAACTTGCTTACAAATAGCGATTTTGAAAAACCACTTGAAACATGCAATTTTGATGTTGGTATAGGAAGTTTAAAACACGATATAACACCAAAAAGCGGGAATAATTATTTATTTTTACATAATAAGGATACATTAACATTTAATATATCTAAAGAGGGCGATTATACTTTATCATTTTATATGGGAGCAGAAATGCCTTTTGATGGTTCTGTTAGAATTGAAATGTTTGAAAACTTAAATAGTAATCAAAAATTAGTTGATGAATACTTTAATTCTTACGCTAATCCAAATGATTCTGAAACATCCCTTTATGAATTTAAAAAATATAGTTTAAGTGGACATTTTAGTGCTGATTCATTAATGCAAGTCAAATTTACATCAGTTGTAGGCTCATTTTTCCACATAGACGAAATGCAATTAGAAGAAGGACTAGTTGCAAATGAAAGAAATTGCATAGAAAATTCAGATTTTAAAAACGGATTACTAGGATGGGAATTTACAGAACGAGACCATTGTAGTATAGAAACAGTAGATATCAATGAAGACGAAAAAGCATTAAAAGTAACTGGTTATCCAGAAGAACAATTTACAGCAACGTATAATTTAAACTTACAGGGTAAAAAGGGAGAAACATTTAGAGTATCTTTCTGGTATAAAAATGAAGGAATAACACCATATGAGGGTGTACACGAATCAAGAGGAAATAGTGTGCTTATGAATTTGTATCATGTTAATGGTGAACTTGGAACTTGCGCACCTTTAACTGGTTTACATCAAAGCACAGAAGAGTGGCTTTATTTTAGTGCAACTTTTGTTGCAAATGCTGATTTTGAATCTGCAAAATTAACTATATTATCACTTAACGAAGCAAATTCTTTGTATATTAGTAATTTAATGGTAATTAAAGATCCTAGAACTATAACATATGAATATGATAAAGAAGGTAATGTCATAAAAACAACAGGATTAGATAATATATCAACTACTTTTAAATATGGTGATAACAATGAATTACTTAGCACTATCACAGAAAAAGGTAATAGTTTAAAATACGAATATGATAATATAAATCCAAATAGATTACTAAATTCAATTTCAGATTCTGGATTATCAAACAAAAAAACTTATGACAGCTTTGGAAATCCAATTAAAACAACAATATCAAATAAATTAAAAAATAATGAAATATTAGATAACAGTAACTACTATATTAGAAGTAAAGGAACTAATAAATATTTATTTTATAATTTAAAAGATAAATCGTTTAAATTTATGGAAGACAGTTGTAATAAAGCAATATTTAAACTAGAAAAACAAGAAGAAGATTATAAAATAAAAATAGGAAATTTAGAATTAGAAGTAATAGGAGATTTTATATATTTATCTAAAAAAGGTTCGTTATTTATAGTAAATCCAAATGAAAACGGAAGTTATACTTTTATATTAAAATCAGACCCATTTAAAAATCTATCTAACCAAAATGACAAACTTACCATAGTAGAAAAAGATGTCACATTATTTAATAATCAATTTTATTTAGAAGATATGAGTAATAATCAGTTCATAGAAAACAAATCTTTTTATACAGAGGATGGAAAATTTTTAGCTGCTATTAGAGATTCTTTAGGAAGAGAAACTAAATATGAAGTAAACACCAAAAATGGATTAATTGAATCTATAACTGACGCTAGGGGAATTACAACCTATTTAGAGTATAATGAAAGAGAAAAGTTAGTAAAAATTACAAAAAACACTAGAAAAGTAGAATATACATATGACGGAGATAAATTAACTAATATAAAAAGCGGTAATAAAAATTATAAATTTATGTATGATAACTTTTTAAATACTAGTGAGATTAAAATAAATGATAATACTTTAATGTCATATGAATATGAAAATAATAATGGACAATTAAAAAGAAAAACATATGGTAACGGAGCATCTTTATCATATACTTATGATGATTTAAACAGATTATCTACATTAAAAGACAATAATGAAACATATGAATTTTTATATGATGGAAATAACAATATAGCAAAAATTTTAGGTATAAATGATAAATATATTTACGATTATGATATAGCTAAAAGACTTGAAAGCTTTAGTAATAATAAACTAAAAATAGAATATTCTTATGATAATAACAATAATATAAAAAACAAAAAATATTTTAAAGAAAATCGTAAATTTCAAGATGTTTCTTTCGAATACGATATAGATGATAGACTAAATAAAGTTAAAATTGGAAATGAAGAAATTAATTATTCATATGATTTATTAGGAAGACTGGTATCCACTAATATAAACAATAGATTATTTACTAATTATTCATATATAACTAATGGAAATAAAACATCATTAATAATAAACAAAGTAGTAATTGATGGTGAAACATACAATTATATATATGATGAAACATATAACGTAATTAAGTTGCTTTTAAATAATGAGATTATTAATGAGTATGAATATAATGAAAATAATGAATTAATTTTAGCAAAGGATTATCTAAATAATATAATGTTCAAATATAATTATGACTCTGAAGGAAACATAATAGGTAAAGAAGAATATACACTAAATAATGAATTATTGCAAAGTGACACATATGAATACACTGATTCTAATTGGGATAATTTATTAACTAAATTTAATGATAAAACTATAATATATGATGAAATAGGTAATCCGATAAATATAGGTGGCGATAAATTAACTTGGGAAAATGGCAAAGAATTAGCTTCGTATAACAATAATAATTATAAATATAATATAAATGGTATTAGAACTCAAAAAGAAGTAAATGGTATTATAACAAATTATTATATAGAAAATTCTTTAATATTACTCGAAGAGAATCCAAACTATATGATAAAATACATATATGACGGAGAGTTAAATTTAATAGGATTTACTTATAAAAATGAAACCTATTATTATAAGAAAAATCTATATAATGATATTTTAGGTATATATAATTCAAATTATGAACTAATAGCAACATATACTTATAGTCCATACGGAAAAATTATATCTATAAAGGATAATAATAACAATGAAATAACAGATTCAAATAATATAGCAATAATAAATCCGTTTAGATATAGAAGTTACTACTATGATAATGAAACAAAATTATATTATTTAAATAGTAGATATTATAACCCTGAATGGGGAAGGTTCATAAATGCAGATAATCTTATAATAAAAGACGACACAATTAGTACAAATTTATTTTCATATTCTTCAAATAATCCTATCAACTACACTGATACTAACGGAAATAATTTTTTTAAAAACTTAATAAAAAGTATTTCAAAATTTTATGAAAATACAAAAAAAGCTGTTTCAAAATTTTTCAATACAACTAAAAAAGTTAAAACAAAATTGAGTGAATCGTTTGTTGCAGAGGCGGGCGTAGGATTTGGTGCAGGAGATATTTTGAAAGGATACAAAGATTTTTGTGTTGGATATGCAAATAATGAATTTTATACTGGTACAAGTGCTGAATACTCATTAAACTTTGAAAATTTTGGAGGGGGTTTTAGTTATTTGCACAAAGATCATGAACCATTGTACCCATCACTAGAAAAAAATATTGCCCACTTAAATCCAATGCCTATGTTTCCTCAAATTTATGATTGCAAATATATTGAATATGATGCTACCTCTGATTTTACATTAGGTGGAATAACAATACAATATCAAATGAAAAATAAAAAAAGATTTATAGGATTAGATTTTGATTTTCATATAGGAATTGGAGGACATATAAAAATAGGCTTTGAATTTTAAAAATACATAAGCATCTTAATATAAAAATTAGATTTAGAAAATAATTTTAAATTTCATTGAATTGTGCTAAAAAAATATGAAAATACATACAAATATAATGACTTTTAATTAAAACACTAGTATAATTATAAATAGAAAGGATTTTAGAGGTATGGAGAACAATAAGAAAACAGTCATTTTATTAAGAATATTACCAATTATAGGTGTTATATTATCAATACTAACTGCTATTTTTCTACGTGCTAATTATGAT
>CANRKW010000074.1 GCA_947631345.1 uncultured Bacilli bacterium
AATATCACATTTTTATTCATTTGTGTTTTTATTTTTTAATATTTTTTATTTTTTTACATTTATGGGTGAGTAGTAACCTTATCTAATAATATTTGATTATGGTTCCAAGATAATTTTGCAAGGACTCCTTGCAAAAATTCATCATTATCAAATTCACTAGCAAATTTTTGCATATATCTTAAGTTTCTTGCTGACATTCCTTTAATTGTAGGAAACTCTATTTTTAAATCTTTTGCTAAAGTATCAATAAATGATGATCCACATTTATTATTTTCAATTAATTTTAAACCAATATTATAATACTGTTAATGATACTATAAGAATGTACAAAAAGTGGAATATAAAAATGTACAAAATTGTACATAAAAAATCCCAACCAAATTGACTCAAAGAATATTCTAATTTAATTTTATTTGAATTAATTAAATTAACAATTAAATTTTTATTAAAACTTTGTATTCTCGAGAAATCAATATAATAATTTTTAACAGAAGAATAACTTAAACACATCTTACCATTATACTTATTATTTAGTAATTCTGTTTTAATATTACCATTCTGTTCATTTTTTAAAATTTAATATTGTATTGTTTTAGCACTAAAATCATATAATTTTACTCGTCTTCTAAGAAAAACTTAGCCATTTTTTCATAATTATCTTGACTATTTAAACATGTATCTATTAAATAACCTTTTTCACCATTATTTTGATATTCTTTGATTCCTCTTATATAAAATGATTTATTCCTATCTTCTATATAGAAAGGCATTATATCATTATATAAGCATTCTCTAAACATAATCATTCTACCTACTCGCCCATTGCCATCTTGAAAAGGATGGATGCGTTCAAATCTCACATGAAATTCTATAATATCTTCTAAAGTTTTTTTGCTTATTTTATTATACCAATTTAGTAAATTTTTCATATCACTACTAACATTACTTGGTAAAGATGTTACAATATTTCCTACAAAATTCTTTTTCTTTTTATATTCCCCTACATTAAACCATTCTTTTTCACTATCTGTTAATGTCCCCTCTTTTAAAATAAAATGAAACTTTTTTATCATTTCTTCAGAAAGTTCATCATTAATTGTATCTAACATATACTTAAATAAAGTAAAATGATTTTTTGTTTCAGTTACATCTTTTAATACTATAACTTTATCTTTGCTTGTTAAAATTGTACCTGTATCATATATACTTTCTGTTTCGTCAGGAGTTATTGTAGAGCCCTCAATATGATTTGTATTATATGCAAAATCTAATTGTGTTTTATAATATAAATTACCAGATAAATTAATGTTTTTTTGTTCAATTAAAGCCTTTTTAATTTTACTTACTTCCATATATTTTCTCCTTTTGTTTTTACATAAAACTTCTATTAATAGTATAACACTTAAAATGATTATTGTAAATTTAGAAGAAAATTAGTTCAGATAAATAAAAAGATCATAATATCTACATATTATAATAAACTAATTTATTTTTAAAGTTTTTTTGATTTAAAATTAAAGACATGGTACAATTTAATCGGTGAGATAGTATGAAATATGAAATAGAGTTACCTAAAATATTATGTTTAATTTTAATAATTTCTAAATTTGCAAAAAAAGAAAAATATTATAATACAAATGATTTAATTAAAATAGCAAATAAGATAAAACCAGAATTAGTTAGATTAAGAAAAGATAAGGATGATTATAAATATTTTGATGATACTAATTTTGGAGGATTAAGGGGAAATTTTTCTACTGCATTAACATTAAAAGGATTTATTAAGAAAAATAATAGTTATTCTCCTTATTATGGAATAGGTAAAACTGATAGGTTATTTAATGCATATAAAAATGGAGAAATAATACTTGATACACATAAATATAAAGCTTATACAAATAATTATGAATTAAAAAAATTATTAGAGTTTGAATCTAGAAATCTTTCTATAAGAGAAAGTCAAGCACATATAAAAGTATTTTTAAAAAGAAATAAAAATTTTCCATTAATTAGAGATGAAAATAATTTTAAAAAAATATGTGTTTTAAAATCTAACAATAATCAGTATTTTTTAAGAATATTATTTAATACATTTACTTCTGATAAAGTTGTTGAATTTAATATGTATAACTACTTATCAGGCCCTAAGGTAAAACAATTCAATATGCACGCTTTATTTGTTGTACCATCAAATGATGACATATGGGGTGAATTTTATGTTATCGATAGTAAGGAAATATTAAGTAAAGGATCATTGTTTATGTATTTTGATAAGGAAACTAAAAAGTTTTATGATGTAAATGGAAACATTTACCCATCTTATTCTTTAGAAGAAAGTCTAAATATTGTTTCTGATCAAAATGGTAATATAGAAGAAAGATTAAATTACGATTGGAACAAATTAAAGAAAACTATAGCGAAAGATACAGTTATTGAAAGAAATATTGTTGAACAAGATGAATTTTCAGTCTTTTTAAATGATTATTTGAAATGGAAAAAAGAGTTTGTTATTTATGGCAAAAAAGTAGTTCATTTAATAGTTTCTTCTTCTGGTGGAGCAGATGTAATACTTGAATTTGCTGGTGGAACTACTCAAAAGTTAGAATTGGAACATAAATGGAATAACTATATTTTGCACCAACATTATAAGAGTTCTGCTTGGAAGGATACTTGGCTTTATGCAGAAGAAGAATACGATTTTGAAAAAATTAAGCAAATATTTTCACCATATGTATCTGAATATATAGATAATATACCAAAGGTATTCTTATGTACTGATAAAAATAATGGTCATAAAAAAGCCTATGAAGTCAACTGGACAGATTTAACATATAAAGAAATAGAAGTTTGTGAATAAAAGGATTATTTAGTTATAAGCAATAAATAGTAATTCCTCTAATTTAATCTTTCCTTTTCCTTGTGTAGAATGATTATAACTAGTTCTTTTTATTTCACAATTTTTAAAATATTTTTTTAAAAGATATTCCATTTCATATTCTTTTATCAATCCTTTTGTAGAATAACTTAATACTATTTTTTTACCTTTAGAAGATAAAGATGAAAATAATTTATCAAATTCATCAAATGCCTTTGTTCTTAATGAAAAAGGAGAAATAAATCTATCAGTTCTATATAATCCTTTAAATTCAAGTTTTGGATTATCATATTTACAAATAGTTTCAAGTATATGGTAAAATCTTGAATACTGTTCTGCTGTATATGGTGGATCAATATATACAAGATTAACATTATCAAATTCTGGAAGTTCTATTAATTTTTCATAATTTAAGTTATAACATCTATTTTCAAATTTACTGAAAATAATTTTTTTAAAATCATTACATTTTTTTAAGAATTCATTCCATATACTTTTATTCTTAATCTTTTCTAACCTAGGATGATCAGATGGTAAATACTGTGCAAAATGCCCAGATGTTGCTTCACACAAACACATTGCATTCATAAGAGCAACTAAATATAGGCTCTTTGTATACATATCGTTTATATAATCAATTGCATATCTTATTGAATCGATTTCAACACATTGATTAAGAGAAAAATAAGTATCAGAATAATTCTTTTCAAAAAAATTATATTCATGAGATTCTAAATTATTCTTATAGTTTTCTTCTAAATCTTTTACTGCACTTTCAGAACTTATAACTTTTGAATTATTCTTTATTAAAGCATTTGAAATTATATAACTATAATATTGAATATCATTTGTATATAGTTTTCTTTTATTCTTTAATGCATAAGAAACACAATTTGTTCCAGCCATTAATTCACAAATAACATCATCTTTAGATGAATTGTTTATAATCTCTGGAATTATAAAATCTAATAACTTGTTTTTATTACCCATATATCTAATAGTTTTTATTGTATTATACATTTGTATCACCAACTTTATCCCAAATTATAATATAATCATTTAAAATAATATCACTATATGTATTTCTTGCAGTAGTTAAAGAACGACTATTTTCATTAATTTTATCTAAAAAAACTGTATTTAATTTAAATCCATGATTTTCAGCAATTAAAGATAAAAATTTTCCTGTTTCAACTTTTGTTTTTTTAACTTTGCTATCAGATATTTTTACTACTACTTTTCCATTTTCTTTTAAAAGAGTATTCATTTTAATAATTATTTGTTCCATATCATTAAAATATTTTGCAACTATATATGCATCTTTAGAAGACTTTTCATTAATTTCATCAATTATTTTATTTATTTCATCATATTTTGTTTTTATTAATGTAGAATATTCATTTTTTGTCACTTTATCATTTCCTAGCATTACTTTAGCTAACTTGCCATATTCATCTGAATTTTTGATGTATTCTAACCAGTACATTTCTAATTTCATTGTTTCAATATATCTTACAGATGAAATATAAGGTGGATTGGTAACAAATAGAGAAACTTTGCCTTTATATTTATTTAAGTTTACAGTAACAGAATTATCATTAATAATATTAATATTTGAATTTGATTCATTATATATTTTAAAATATTTTGTTCTTTTTTTTAAAGCATTTATAAAAGTTTTTATAGCATCTTTATGAATTTTACCCTCTTCTTCTAATCTGCGAATTCTCTTACTTATTCCAGGGAAAACAGTTGCTGGGTCTGCATTACTTACATTTCTTATAATTGAAGATATTACACTATAATAAAAGTTTTTATATATAATGAAATCTTTTTTTATATTACTACTAATAACTTCATCTATAATTGCTTTAATATACATTAAATCATCTTGTACTTCAGGTTTAAACCAATGATCTATATTAACACAATAAGGTACTTTATCAATTTTTATCTTTTTTCTATATTGAACATCATATAATTTTGATTCTATTATATTGTTCATAGAATTTAATAATTCAATATCATATGAAGTAGTTTTAACAACTGAAATAAGATGGGCTAAAGGATTAATCTCACAACCAATAAAATCTCTATTTAATATTTTTGATTCAACTGCTACAGTTCCAGATCCTGAAAATAAATCACCAATTAATTCACCTTCATTAGTAAACTCTTTTATAAAAACACTAGGTATAGCTGGTATAAGCTTACCATAATATCTATGAAAAGAGTGTATTGCTGATCTTTTTTCTTCCTTTGCATTATCTAATATTTTTTTATATTTACTGTTGTTGTTAATTTTCCAATTCATATTATCCTCCATAATAATTACAATTATACCACAAAAAGCAAAAAACACAATCCGTAAATTTACTGATTGTAAAAATAATTATAAGAAAAAATATTCTAATTAATAGAATACTTTTAGTAATTTTTAATTTATATTTTGATCATCAAAATAAGAACCTTTTGAAATATTTACTACAGCTTTTTTTCCTA
>CANRKW010000075.1 GCA_947631345.1 uncultured Bacilli bacterium
AAGTTAGTAATAAATTAGAAGAAAATAAACAAAATAAAAATGAAAAATAGAAAAAGTGTGATATAATACTATAAGAAGAAGGAGAAATAGAAGATGGGAAAGATAAAAAAAATATTAGGGGTATTAATACTAATACTTTCAATAATATCAGTAGGAAGTTCTATTTATGCTTTAGTACT
This sequence comes from uncultured Bacilli bacterium, assembly GCA_947631345.1. The sequence goes on from CANRKW010000075.1 coordinate 180, forward strand.
ACTTAAAGGAATAGAAACATTTTATAGAGTTATGTTTATGATTCTTTTGGTATTATTACTAATTACATTAGGATTTTCTATAATTGATGGAATAAAAAATAATAAAAATGTAAAATTGATAATTTCTAGTATATTAACTTTATTATTAATGGTTATTAGTATAGTAATAACAGTAATTATTATGACAGTTTATCAAAAATTAGACAGTATGAATAAAACTGAATTAAAATATAAAACAGCCTTAATATCATTAGAAACAAAAGGAAAACTAAAAGATTTAACAGGGCAAAAAATAGGTATAATCAAAAATGATGAAGACATAGAAGGATATATATTACCTAGTGAAGTTATAAACAAAGAAAATCTAAAAGATAAAAATGAGATAATAGAATATGATGATACTATTTCATTAATGAATGCATTTTTACAAAAAGAAGTAGATTTAATATTTATAAGTTCAAATTATAATGGTATGTTAAAAAATATAGAAGGATATGATAAAGATACAGAAATACACGAAGTTTATACTTATGAAAAAGCATATCAAAAAGATGAAGTAGAAGAAAATATAACACCAACTACAGATAAAATAACAGATCCATTTACTATATTATTACTAGGTGTTGATTCAGATGAAGATTCAATGGAAGCCTCAACTTCATTTAATGGAGATACTATAATGTTAATCTCAATTGATCCTGAAACACTACATGCTACAATGTTTAGTATTCCAAGAGATACATACGTTCCAATGGCTTGTGGAGGAAACCAAACAAAAATAACTCACGCCGCTTGGGGTGGAACAAATTGTATGGTAAAAACTGTTGAAAACTTTACTGGATTAAAAGTTGATTATTATGTAAAAATTAATTTTAGAGGTGTAGTTGATTTAGTAGATAAAATTGGTGGAATAACAGTAGATGTTCCAATGGACTTTTGTGAATCAAACTCATATAGATGGGAAGGAGACTGGGAGATTTGCTTAAATAAAGGTGTTCAAACATTAAATGGAGAACAAGCCCTAGCTTTATCAAGACACAGAAAAAGCCTACCACTTGGAGATTTTCAAAGAGGTCAAAACCAACAATTAGTAGTAGAAGCATTATTAGATAAATTAAAAACTTTAAGAAATGTAAATGACTTCTATGCAGTTTTAGATACAATAAGTAAAAATATAGATACTAATATGTCAACAGATTTAATGTTATCATTTTATAATGTAGGTAAAAATATATTATTAAAAGATGAAGATGTAGAAATAAATATAACAAAAACGTTCTTAACTGGATATGATTTATATGTATATGAAGGTTATGCTGAAACATACACTTTCCAATATTATAGACAAAGTTTAGATGAAATTATTAAAGCAATGAAAGAAACTTTAAGACAAACAGATCCAGAAATAATAAAGACATTTAACTTTAGTATAAATAGTCCTTATGAGAAAAAAGTAGTAGGTTGGACTTATTACACAAATGAAGGAAGAAAAGGTTTGATGCCAGACTTCACAGCATTTTCATTATCTGATGCAGAGTATTGGTGTAGAGATTATGGATATACATTAATTATTAATGAAATTGAAAGTGATGATGAAAATTACTATGATGGACAAATAATAAATCAAAGTGTTCACTCTGGAGTTCTATTAGAAAAAGCACCAAATGAAATTACTTTAGATGTTATTAAAAAAGTAGATAAATCTTTAGAAGAAGAACCTACTGAACCTGATGAGTCTAAAGGTGAAGAAGAACCAAAAGACACACCAGAAGATCCAAAAGAACCAACTGGACCAAGTGAAGGAACAGAAGAACCTACAGAACCTGGTGAAGAAGAAAATAATAATGGAGAAACTGAAGGTGAGGAACAAAAAGAACCAACACCTGAAGTTACACCAGAAGAAACAGATAATCCAGATTTAACAGAATAAAGGCTTAACTTTTAGCCTTTTTTTCTTGTTTAATTTAAGTAAAACATATGATATAATATGCCTAGGTGATGACAAAGTGAAAAGTTATGTAAAAACTCAGTTACAACGTTTAAGAGTATTTTTAATTTTTGATATATATAAAAGAAGTAAATACATAAAAAAGAAGAATATATTTTATAGTATTGGAGACAATGTTTTATTTCAACCTAGAAAAATACCAAGTGATCCAAAACTTGTAAAAATAGGAAATAATGTAGTTGTAGCAAGTGGTGTAACATTTATAACTCACGATATTTGCCATCTTGTTTTAAATAATATGTGTAAGAGCGAAAAGTATAAATATTATGCAAGACCAATTGAAGTCGGAGATAATGTTTATATTGGAGCAAATGTTACAATTTTACCTAATGTTCACATTGGAAATAATGTAATAATCGGTGCTGGAAGTATAGTAACAAAAGATATAGAAGATAATTTAGTAGTAGCAGGAAACCCAATAAGAAAAATAAAAACATTTGATGAATATTTAAAAAAGAGAGAAGAAACAGATAAATTAGTAAGTTGGTGTTATGACTTTGATAAAGTATGGAGTAGATTCAATTATGAAAAACATAACATCAAAAATTAAAAATGTAACACCAAAATTGATAATTATATTTTTATATATACAACCATTATTAGATATACTCGCATCATTTTTTATAAAATATAATATTCCAAATTATATAACAAATATAATAAGATTTTTATTTCTAGGTTATTTAATTTTCTATTTATTAATAAATAAATATGAAAACAAAAAGTTAATAACTTCATACTTATTCACACTTTTTATTACTATACTTATTCACATTTCACTTCTTTGTTATTTTAAAGATATAAGCGTTTTATATAGTGAACTAAGATGTACTTTATCAACATATTATTTTCTATTTTTGCTTCCTGCTTTTTATGTTATTTACAAAAATGAAGATTTTAACAAAGTCCATTTAAGAAATCTGTTTATAACTTACCTGTTATTAACATTTATTCCAAATATTTTAGGAATAGGTTTTGATTCATATGCTTATAGTAAGTTAGGAAGTGCTGGTTGGTTTTATTCAGCAAATGTTTTAGGATCAATTATGTTAATAACTCTTATCTCATCTTTAGAACAAATTTTAAAAATTAAACTACCAATTTTAATAATTATACTACTAATAACTATATATGTATTTTTAAATATTGGTACAAAAACACCATTTTTAGGATTGTTATTACTAATACTTATAAACATAATATATTTAATTTATACTTTAATAAAAAAGAAAAAAACAAAAACTCTGTTAATAACTATAATCTTATTAACAATTACTTCCATTAGTGGTATATTAATATTACCTAAGACAAATGCATATAAAAATATAATAATTCATTATAATTATGTAAAAGAAAATAACATTGATTTTATAGATAACATAATTTTTAGTGAAAGACTTACATTTGAAAAAAGAACTAGAAAATTATATAATAAGGCAAATGTTTTAGAAAAATTATTTGGAATTGGTTATATAGATGACTATAATTTAGGAGATTATACTGAAAAATTAGTAGAAATTGACTATTTTGATATACTATATAAAGAAGGAATAATTGGTTTTATATTATTTATAATTCCTTTAGTATTTATAGTAAAGTCATATATAAAGAATTTTGAATTTAATTTAACTAAAATTAATAATTTAACACTACTAATACTAATATTGTTACTTGCTTTATTTCAAGGACATATGTTTATAACACCATCTATAAGTATATTTATAGGTTTAATATTAGTAGTAAATAGTAAAGAGGTGAAACAATGAATCTAAATATTAATGGACATAACATATTTTTTATAGTTTTTATAACTTTTATATCTTCAGTTATATTTGTTTACTTATCTAAAAAAATAGCAATTTATATTAATGCAATAGATATACCAAATGAAAGAAGTGCGCACAAAACGCCAACTCCCCTTCTAGGCGGTATTGGAATATTTCTGTCATTTTTGCTCGGCTACATATTATTTGGTGAACAAAATACATTAATGATTTCTATTTTAATATCATCATTTTTAATATTACTTTTAGGAATATTTGATGACATAAAACCAATAAAAGCAAGATATAAAATTATAGTTCACATATTAGTAGCTTTAATAGTAGTTTTTTATGGAGGACTAGAAATAACTCATATTGAAATGTTTGAATATGCAATTAATTTTGGAGCTTTTTCCAATATTTTAACTGTGATTTTAATAGTCGGTATAATTAATGCCATAAATTTAATAGATGGACTTGACGGATTATGTGCAGGAATTTCCTCAATATATTTTTTCACAATTGGTGTAATTGCAGTTTTTCTAAATAAAATGGGTGGTTTAGATATAATACTTTCATTTATAATGTTAGGCGCAACTTTAGGATTTTTAGTTCACAATTTTCCACCAGCAAAAATATTTATGGGTGACACTGGAAGTACATTTTTAGGTCTAATGATAAGTGTAATAATGCTTTTAGGATTTAAAACAGTAACATTAACAAGTTTAATAATACCATTTATATTACTTATTTTACCAATAACAGATACACTTTTAGCAATAATAAGAAGACTAGTAAACAAAAGAAATATAGGTGTTGCAGATAAAGAACATATCCACCATCAACTTTTAAAAAGACTAAGTACTAGAAAAACATTATTAGTTATATACACTATTGATATTATATTTAGTATTGTAACAATTTTCTATGCTACTGGACATAAAGAAGAAATGATAGTATTTTATATTTTACTTGTATTTATATTATTATTTTTAATATTTAAAACTAATGTAATATTTGAAAAAAAGGAGAAAAAGTAATCTTCTTTTTTTGATTATTCCTTTGAAAAATTGGCAACTTCACCAATTATTCCTTTGAAAAACTGGCATACGTGCCAATTATTCATTTGAAAAAATGGCAAATTTGATTGATTTTTAATAAAAACAGGTATATAATGAATATAGAGGTAAAAAATATGTTAAAAAGAAAAATAATGGAAAAACTAATAAATTGGAAAAATAATAAAGATAAAATGTGTTTAATATTAAAAGGTCCTAGACAAGTAGGAAAAACATATATAGTTAATAAATTTGCAGAAGAAAATTATAAAAATTATATATATATAAACTTCTATGAACACCC
>CANRKW010000076.1 GCA_947631345.1 uncultured Bacilli bacterium
TATAAAACATTAAAAGATTTTGAAAAAGTAAGATTTGATAAAATAATAAATGCAACTGGAACACAAGATGATTATGAGACAAGTTTAAAAGATTTAATAAATTGGTTAGAAAGATATTATAAGAAACAAGTAGTAATATTAATAGACGAATATGATGTACCAATACAAGAAGGATACTTAAATGGCTATTACAAAAAAGTAATAAATTTAATGAGAGGATTTATAAGTACATTAAAAGATAATAATAAAATAAGACTTGTAGTATTTACTGGAGTACTTATAGTAAGTAAAGAAAGTTTATTTAGTGATTTAAATAATGTAGATGTATGTACAATGATGAGTCAAAATTACAATGAGGCATTTGGTTTTACTGAAAGTGAAACAAAAGAATTACTAGAATATTATGATTTAAAACTAACTAGTGAAGTAAAAGATTATTATGATGGTTATAACTTTAAAGAAGTATCTATATATAACCCGTGGAGTATATTAAAATATGCAAGAGAAAAAGAATTAAATTCATATTGGATAAATACTTCTGCTGGAGAATTAATACAAGATTTAATAACTAAAATGAATGGAGAAAATAAAGCAAAAATATTTGAATTATTAGAAGGAGAAAGTAAAAACTTTAGGTATAATGAAAAACTAACATATATTGATTTTGACGAATATAATAATATAAATACAGTATTAAATTTATTATATGCAAGTGGATATTTAACATTTGATAAAACTATAAATGATATGAATTATTATAAAATACCAAATAATGAAGTAAAAGAATCTTTAGCAGTAATAATGCAAAGAGCAATATTTAATGGAGATTTAACAGAAGAAGAAAATGCAAATTTTATAGAAAATATATTAAATAAAGAAACAGAAAAAGTAGAAATATACTTAAATAATTTATTAAAAAGTTTGAGTTTCTTTGATGTAATAAATGAAAGTAATTATCAAAACTTTTTACTTGGAATTTTAACAACTTTAAATAGTAAATACATAATAAAAGGAAATAGAGAAAGTGGAAATGGAAGAAGTGATATACTAATAGAAGACAAAAAAAGAGAAAGAGGAATCATTATAGAGTTAAAAGTTGCTAAAAAAGAAAGTGAAATAAAGAGTAAGATATTAGAAGCAAAGAAACAAATAAAGAAAAATAAATATATAGAAGAACTTGAATTAGATAAAGTAAAAGATAAAAAAGAAATGATAATAGTTTTCTATAAAAAGAAAGTTGTAGTAAAATAAATTATTATGTTCTATAGAATTTTATATAATTAAATGCTATAATTAAAAAGAAATAAGGAGTAAGTATGAGTGTTACAAGAAGCGAATTAAGAGAAAAAATAATGACTATATTATATCAAATATACATATATAGAAAAGATAATATAGAATATAATATAGATAATGTAATATTAGAAAATAAAGTAAATGGGAATAAATTTGTAGAAAATATAGTAAAAGAAAGTATAAATAAAGAAAAAGAATTAGACGAATTAATAAATAAATATATGAAAAATTGGACTATAGATAGATTAGGACTTTTGGACAAAGCAATATTTAGAATGAGCTTATATGAATTACTATATACAAATACTCCTCATATAGTAAGTATAAATGAAGGAATAAATTTATCTAAAAAATATAGTGATGAACATGTAACAAAAATGCTCAATGCAGTATTAGATGGAGTATTAAATAATGAGGTAGAAGATGAATGATATATATTTATCAGTAACTGACTTAAATAATTATATAAAAGATATAGTAGATAAAGATAGATTCTTAAGTTATGTTACTATAAAAGGAGAAATAAGTAATTTAAAATTTCATACTAGAGGGCATCTTTATTTTAGTTTAAAAGACGAAACAAGTAAAATAAATGCTGTTATGTTTAATTATACAAAATATAACCTTCCATTTACTCCAAAAGATGGTATGAAAGTAAATGTAAAAGGGAAAGTTAGTGTTTTTGTGGGTGGTGGAAGCTATCAAATTACAGTAACTAGTATGGAAGAAGATGGAGTAGGAAACTTATATATATTATTTGAAGAATTAAAGAAAAAACTAAGTTTAGAAGGCCTATTTGATGAAAGTCATAAAAAGAAGTTACCAAGAATACCTAAAAAGATAGGTGTAATAACTGCCCCGACTGGTGCTGCTGTAAGAGATATAATAACTACTATAAATAGACGTTTTCCACTTGCTGAAATAATACTTTTTCCTTCTTTAGTACAAGGAGATGGAGCTAAAGAAAATATAGTAAAAATGCTTAGTATTGCAGATAAAAGTGACGTTGACGTTATTATTTTAGGAAGAGGTGGAGGATCTATTGAAGACTTATGGGCTTTTAATGAGGAAGTAGTAGCGCGTGCAATATATAATACAAATAAACCTATAGTAAGTGCAGTAGGACACGAAATTGACTACACAATAAGTGATTTTGTAGCAGATTTAAGAGCTCCAACTCCAACTGCAGGAGCAGAACTAGTAGTACCTAGTCAACTTGAAATAATAAGATACTTAACTACATATAAATCAAGACTCGTAAGTGTAGTAACAAAACAGTTAGAAACATACCAAAATATAGTAAATAAATATAAAAATAACTATATATTAACAAATCCATTATCTATGTATCAAATAGAAGAACAAAAACTAGATAATTTAATAGAAAAACTAAATAATATAATAAAATATAATATAGAAAAAAATACAAATAATTTAGAAAATATAAAAACTAAATTAGAATTATTAAATCCAATTAATATATTAGATAAAGGTTATTCTGTAACTTTAGTAAATGGTAAAATAGTAAAAAGTATAAAAGAAGTAAATATAAAAGATAAAATAACTACTAAATTTAAAGATGGTGTAGTATTAAGTGAAGTAAGTGAGGTGAAATAAATGGAAGAAACATTTGAAAGTGCTTTATTAAAATTAGAAGGAATAATAAGAGAATTAGAAAAAGGAGAAATACCACTAGATGATATGGTGAAAAAATACACAGAAGCAACTAATTTAGTAAAATTCTGTTCCCAAAAATTGGAAAATGCAAATGAAACAGTAAATAAAATACTAAATAGTGATGGAACACTAAGTGAATTTAATACAGAAAAGGAATAAACTACCAGTAAATAATTGGTAGTTTTTAAATTAATTAAAAGTAAATAATATAACTAGAGGTGAAGAAAAATGAAGAAATATTTAATTTCACTACTAATGTTAATTATATTTCCTATAAATTTATTTGCCTATTCTGAAAATATCATATTAGGTGGAAAAAATATAGGAATAGAAATAGAAAGTGAAGGATTAGTTGTAGTAGGTTTTTACAAAGTTAATGATAAATATATAGGTAGTGAAAACTTAAAAATTGGTGATGTTTTACTAGAAGTAGAAGGAATTAGTGTTAATTCAATTGACGAATTAAGTAAAATACTAGACGATAATGTAGAAAAAAAGGATGTAAATATTAAAATTAAAAGAAGTGATAAAATAATAAATACTAAATTAACTTTAGTAAAAGAAGGAGATATATATAAAACAGGATTATATGTAAAAGAAAAAGTTACAGGTATTGGTACTTTAACTTATATAGATCCAGAAACTAGAATATATGGTGCTTTAGGACATAGTATTATACTAAATGAAACAAATACTAAAGTTGAAGTGAAAAATGGTAAAATATATTCTTCTTATGTTAATGGAATAGATAGGAGTATAGATGGACAAGTTGGAAGCAAAAATGCAACAATACTTTATAATCAAATACTTGGTTCAATAAAAGAAAATGATGAAGTTGGTATTTATGGAACATATGACGAAGAAATAAATAAAGATGAACTAATTCCAGTAGCAAAATGGAGTGATATACATAAAGGAGATGCCTCAATTTATACAATAACTGAAAGTGATACAGTAAGTGAATACAAAATAAATATAACAAAAATAAATAAAGACTTAATAGATACTAATAAATCTATATCATTTGAAGTAATAGATGAAAACCTAATTGAAAAAAGTGGTGGTATAGTACAAGGTATGAGTGGAAGCCCCATAGTCCAAGATGGTAAAATTATAGGTGCAGTAACACACGTACTTGTGGATGATGTAACAAGAGGATATGCTGTATTTATAAGAACAATGTTAGAAGAAGGAGAAAATTAAAAAGTATTGAAAAATACTTTTTTTGTATATTTATAAATATTTAAAAATTACTTTTGTAAACAATTTATCTCATTAAAAATTGATGCTATTACAGGTAGTAAAATTCAATGAAAAGCAAAAGTGGGTGCAAAAAGGTGCAAACTATGTTGTAAATGCCGATTTTATGGGCAATATAATGGATTAAATTAAAATGCTTAATAGTGATAAAATTATTTACCACAATTATTATTTTTAGGATAAGGATTTTTAATATTTACTAAACCTAATATATAATCAACACTAGTATTATAATATTCTGCTAAAGTTATTAAATGATAAATAGGTGTTTTTCTAATATTACTCTCATATTTTGAATATTGTTCTTGAGTTGTTTTTAATATTTTTGCTAAATCTTTTTGAGTTAAGTTATTTTCTTTTCTTAACTCTTTTATTTTTAAATTATATTCTTTATTTTTATTATAAGAAGTGAATTTATTAGATAAACCTAATATATAATCTGTACTTGTTTGATAGAAAAATGCTAAAGTTACTAAATGATTAATAGGTAAATATCTTATACCTAATTCATATCTACAATATTGTTCTCTAGTTGTATTTAAAATATTAGCAATATCTTTTTGAAGTAAGTCTTTATCTTCTCTTAAATCTTTTAATCTTAACATTATTTTCACTTCCATATTCATTATTTCATAAGTCATTGATAAAATCAATTAAGATGTAAAAGCTGATAAAAAGATGTTGACTTGATATAAAAATGAGTATAAAATTAAAATATAAGAAAAATAAAAGGAGAAAGATAGATATGAAGTTAACTAGAGAATTTGTACAATATTTTGCACCGGGGGGGGTAATTTAGAAGCTAAAAAAACTTCATATTTTTTGCTATGCACATAAGTTTTTATGTGTGATTTTTTGTGTGTAAGAAGGAAGGTAAAAGAATATGAAGAAGAAAATGTTTGTTATAACTTGTTTATTATTAAGTTTAGTAACTGGTTTAAGTTATGCATCTTTTGTTGTTACAAGTGAAAACTATAAAGCAACTGAAATGATGATAAGTAAGTTAGTGTATGGAATAGAAGTAAGTGGTACTGGAGGAAGTGAACAAATAAATGGAAA
>CANRKW010000077.1 GCA_947631345.1 uncultured Bacilli bacterium
CATTATTGTTAGTATACTTTCGCCCGCTTTAACTGGCTCCATCATATTGGCTGTTTGCATAGTAGCAGCATTAAAATTCAAATTTGTTAGCCTTATGCCTTTAGGTGTACCCGTAGTACCTCCACTAAATAATATAACAGCTTCATCTTTTGCATTTCTTTTTACTTTATATTCTTTATTATAATCTAATTTTATAAATTCGTTCCAACTTAAAACATCCGAATCATATTTAATTTTCTCATTATGTGAAGTTATATTATAAATTGTTTTAAGTATTAAATTCATTTTGTTAGAAGCACTTATAATTATAGTTTTCTTTACTTTTGTTTTTGAAGTTATTGTTTTTAATTTAGAATAAGCCAAATCTAAACATACTACATATTTGGAATCTGATATTTCTAAATAATTTAATATTTCATTTACTGCACTAAGCGGATGAATCATTACACTTACAGCGCCTATCATATTTATAGCATAAAAGGAAATAATTGCTTCTGGTATATTAGAAGATATAATACTTACTTTTTCATTTTCTTTTACACCTATATTTTTAAAACTTTTTGCTGTACTTTCCACTTCTTCCATAAATTTCTTATAACTTACATTTGTACCATAATATGAATAAGCTATGGAATCTAAATGTTTATCAGCATTATTAAAAATGTACTCCCACATAGTAATATTTGGGTAATTTATTGTTTTAGAAACTCCTTTATCATAAAAATTTACCCAAGGCTTTTCTATTCTCATACCTAGTCCTTTCTATATTTTTTATGTTGTATTAAAAACATAATATTAAGAAGTAGTTTTGAAGGGGCAAATTTACTTAAGAAAATCAACACTTTCATACTTAATCCTGGAATAATTATAGTTTTTCCCAAAAACATTTTATCTATTGCATATTTTGCAACATATTCGCTACTTAAACCTTTTACTGAAAATGTGCCTTTTGCTACATTATTGAAGTTTGTGTTAACAGGCCCTGGACATAAAACTGACACATTAACTTTACTTTTTCTTTTCTTTAGTTCTTCATATATACTTAAAGTATAGCTTTTGACGTAACTTTTGGTTGCATAATATGTATTTAAAACTGGACCTCCAGGCATAAAGGATGCTGATGATGAGACATTAAGTAAATATCCAAAATTATCTTCCTCCATATATTTTATTACCGTTTTAGTAATTTTATGAACAGTTATCAAATTAACATTAATCATATTTATATCTTTTTCCATACTTACTTCATCATAAAAACCAAAAGCTCCAAAACCTGCATTGTTTATAACTATACTAGGTCTTTCTTTATTAATGAATTTTAAGAATTGGTCAACTTCTTTTTGATTACTTAAATCACATACATAAATAGTACTATTCTTTATTTCTTTACTAACTTCTTTCAATTTTTTTTCATTACTTGAAACCATTATTATTTCATAATTTAAACTACTAAGATACTTACATATATCTCTTCCTATACCACTGCTGGCACCTGTTACTAAACATTTCATATTTACCTCCACTTTTATATTATCAAAAAATATATAAAATTAATATCAAAAAAATACGACAAAATACAATTTTAAGCAAAACTTAATTGATTTTTTTTCTCTACATGGTATAATTAATACATAATAGAAGGAGGAATGATGAAAAAATTATTTGGAACTGCTCTTATAGTTTTAACGAGCATAGTTGGTTTGATGCCATTAAGCGCTGCTAGTGAAAGAGTGAAAATAGTTAGTAGGCACTTAAATCCTGAACCTTATGGTAAGGATAAAATGACTAAAGTAACTAATGTTATTAATGAAGAAACTTCCGATTTAGTAAAAGGTATACTTAATATGGAAATAACTGTTGATAACACTAGTACTACTGAAATCATGTATGTATTAGATAATAGTACAAAAATGACTGCAAAAGATACTATTATAGAAAAATTAAATTCAGTTGCAACAGCACTTGAAACTAATGGTAATGGTTACATTAGACAAGGTATTTCAGTTACAACTGAAGAAGAAAATAGCCTTATGCCTTTAGATTCTGCTAATATTTCTACACAATTTGACAGTGTTAAAGAAATAGAAAGTGCTGGAGAAGAAACAAAAATTGAAGATGCTATTACTAAAGCACACGGTGAATTTACAGACGCTGCTAATAAAGTATTAGTTATAGTAACTGCAGATATGCCTAGTGAAGTTGAAAATCTAACAAGCTTAATTGGAACTTACAAACAAGAAGGAATACAAGTAATTGCTTACGGTATTGATTTAACTGACGACGCACAAAGCTTTACAACATTATTTACTGATGGTATACCAAAAACTAATGATCAATTTGATGGTAATGAAATAACTACAAAAATGTCAGAATTATTACCAGAACCATTAAAAGAATTAAATGGTACAGTTACTTTCGATAGTTATATTACTGATAACTTTAATATAACTAATGTTAAAACTAATGATATGGGTACAGCAGTATTTGAAAATAATCAAATAACTTGGGATTTAGGTGAAGTTAATGCTGAACAAATAGCAAAATTAACTTATACACTTGAATTAAAAAGTGAAGTTGATGAATCAATAGTTGACAGAATTGAACTAAGAACAAATAGACAATTCTTATTAAACGGAAAAGGATCTAAAGAATATAATGGAGCTTATCCTAAAGAGCCAGATAGTCAAGATCTATGTAGTCCAGTAATAATGATACTAAAAGAAGCTGTTGATAATCCTGTTAACCCTGATACAGGAATTGCTAACTATTTAATATTCGGATCATGTTTAGTTCTTGTTGGCGCTGTTACATTATTAGTACTTAAAAATAAGAACGAATTTAACAGAATATAATATAAAAGATGTCAATTAATATTGACATTTTTTATTATTAAAGGAAGTCTTTTTAAACTTCCTTTTTAACTAAAAAAAAAAGAAACAATAAGTTATTGTTTATCAGTAGATCCAAACCCACCTATTCTTTCTCCTTCTGCATTATCATTATCAGTTACCATATATTTTGAAAATATCACTTGCCCTATTGCATCACCTTTATGAATAGTAATGTCTGTATCAAAAAAATTATAATATGCAAACATAAAATGACCATCATTATCTAAATTATTGTAATAATCTGCATCAACAATACCAATTGAATTAGCAAGTACTAAACCTTTTTTCCCTGGATTACTAGACCTATTAACAAGCATTACATACTCATCCCTCTTACAATACGCCTTTAGGCCAGTTTTAACTAATACGGGCTTAATTCCAGGCTTAAATGAAGGAATAACTGTATCTTCTATTGCAAATACATCATAACCAGCAGAATACTTAGTCTTTCTTACTGGCATTTTTACATCAATTTCCTCATACCCCTTTGCTATTTCAAAACCTCTTTCTTTCATTTTACTCACCATCCTAATTTTGTAATTGATATAAATCATTTAATGATGCAACATCATAGGTATAAAGTTTTCCATTAACTGAATTTATAACTTTAATTGCTTCTTTATTTTTTACATAAATTAATAATGGTGCTTCTTTAATATTATCACTTATATTAGTAAATGTATCTTTTAATATATTTAAGTATTCATTATCTTTTAAGTAATCAGTTACATCAACATATATAAATTTATCAGCTAAATCTTCTCTTTTAATATATTCTAATAAATCTTCCTCAGTATCATGAACAGTTTGATTATTTAAGTATCCTACATATAAGACAACTTCGTTCATTTCTGCAAATGTAACATCAAGTTCACTTAAATTCACTTTTTCTATTACACCATCAAGTGGACTTTTACTTAAAATATCTTTTTTATAAGCTTTAGCCCAAGCACCAATATAAATAGATAAAATTACAAGTAAAACAAATACTATTAATATAATAATGTAATTTTTAACAACTGTTTTATTTACACTATTACTTTTTTTGTTTTTTCTCATTTTCTGATCACCCTACCCTAATTCTAGCATAAGAACCTTTCTTTTTCAACTAGACAAATTATATACTTTTATTTTAATTTAAAAGAAAAAGCCAATATTAATCAGCATTTTCTTTACTTTGTGAATTATCTTTAAATTGATAATGTTCTCTTATTTTTGTTTCTAATTCTTTAAGCAATTCTTTATTTTCTTTTAGCATTGCTTTTACATTTTCTTTGCCTTGCCCTAATTTTTCTCCTTTATATGCATACCAAGCTCCACTTTTTTCTATTATGTTTAAGTTAGATGCAATATCTACTATTTCTCCTTCATGACTTACACCTTCACCATACATTATCTCAACTTCAGCAGTTTTAAATGGAGGTGCAACTTTATTTTTAACTACTTTTATAATAGTTCTATTACCAATAATTTCGTTATTAGAGCCTTTTATTTGTTCTGCACGACGAACATCAAGTCTAATTGATGAGTAAAATTTAAGTGCACGTCCTCCTGGAGTTGTTTCAGGATTTCCAAACATAACACCTACTTTTTCTCTTAATTGATTTATAAATATGCATATTGTATTAGTTTTATTTATAGCTCCAGATAATTTTCTTAAAGCTTGTGACATAAGTCTTGCTTGAAGTCCAACGTGAGAATCTCCCATTTCTCCTTCAATTTCTGCTTGTGGAACTAAAGCCGCAACTGAATCTATAACTATTATAGACATTGCTTCACTTCTTACTAAAGCCTCACATATTTCTAATGCTTGTTCACCAGTATCTGGTTGACTAAGTAATAATTCATTAATATTGACACCCAAATTTTTGGCATAAACTGGATCTAAAGCGTGTTCTGCATCAATAAAAGCAGCTCTACCCCCATTTTTTTGTACTTCAGCAATAGCATGAAGCGCAAATGTTGTTTTTCCACTAGATTCAGGTCCAAATATTTCTATTATTCTTCCTTTAGGATAACCACCTACACCAAGTGCAATATCAAGCATTAAACTTCCAGAAGATACTACATCTATATCTTTAATACCATCCTCCCCAAGTTTCATAATCGCACCTTTTCCAAATTGTTTCTCTATATCTTGTAATACTTGCTCAAGTGTTTTATCCTTTTCTCCTGATTTTGTCATCTTTGTCATTTATTGTCCTCCTACTTCTTGATTTAATTTTACAATGATAAATCAAATTTGTCAACACTTTTTTCGAACACTTGTTTTTTCAAACAAATTTTCCTTTTGCAATTACTTGCAACTACATTTTATTAAAGTATTTGATTTAAGTCAAGTTGTATTATTTAAAATATTTCACTAAAAATGATGTTTT
>CANRKW010000078.1 GCA_947631345.1 uncultured Bacilli bacterium
TTTCCATTTATTTGTTCACTTCCTCCAGTACCACTTACTTCTATTCCATACACTAACTTACTTATCATCATTTCAGTAGCTTTATAGTTTTCACTTGTAACAACAAAAGATGCATAACTTAAACCAGTCACTAAACTTAATAATAAACAAGTTATAACAAACATTTTCTTCTTCATATTCTTTTACCTTCTTTCTTAAACACAAAAAATCACACATAAAAAATTATGTGCATAGCAAAAAATATGAAGTTTTTTTGGCCTCTAAACTACCCCCCCCGGTGCAAAATATTGTACAAATTTTTCAGTTAACTTCATATCTATCTTTCTCCTTTTATTTTTCTTATATTTTCATTTTATACTTATTTTTATATCAAGTCAACATCTTTTTATCACTTACTATGAGTTTTTATATTATTTTTACATTTTCTTTATTTTTCTTTTTAAATATCACTTTCTAATTATATATTTTATAAGTAAAGAAAAAATGACTATTATTTTGTCATTTTTAAAGTTTTTTTGTTTTTTATTATACTTATAAATTCTTCTTTAGTTATTCCATAATTAGATATTAAGTATTCACTATTACTTGTATATGTTAAAGCATCTATTTCTATAAATTTTCTAAAAGTACCTATATATTGATTTTCTGATATTAATACAAGTGGTCTTATTCCATCAGTTATAACTTTAACTGTACCATTTATAGGACTTTCTATACATAATTCTATTCCTTTTTTAGATTTTTTTATATCTTTAGAATTAATTGTACTAAGAAAATTTCTAAAGTTAGAATCCATTAATTCTATAGTTATATAATATGTATTATTTTCAGTATTTATTTGATAATTTAGATATACTTTATCATTAGTTATTTTACATAATTCTTTTTGTTTTTCTTTTATTATTCCTATTTCTTCTATTATATTTAATTCTTTCATATTTAAAATTCACAACTTCCTGGAGTTCTAGGATAAGGTATTACATCTCTTATATTTTCTACACCAGTTATATATATTAAAAGTCTTTCAAATCCCATACCAAAACCAGAATGCACACATCCTCCAAATCTTCTTAAATCTAAATACCACTTCATAGAATCAATATCCATATTAAGTTCTTTCATCCTTTTTACTAATTTTTCATAATCTTCTTCTCTTTGACTTCCACCCATTAATTCTCCAGCTCCTGGCACTTCTAAATCAACTGCTGCGACTGTTTCATTATCTGGGTTTAATTTCATATAAAATGCCTTTATATCTTTAGGCCAATCTGTAATAAATACAGGTCCATTAAAATATTCTGTTATGTATTTTTCATGTTCTTTTTGAATATCACATCCATATTCTGGATTAAATTCCCATTTTACATTTGCATTTTTTAATAAAGTAATTGCATCTTTATGAGTGATTCTTGTAAAAGTACTATTTACTAATTTATTTAATTTATCTATTAAACCTTTTTCTACATATTGGTTAAAAAATTCCATTTCATCTTTACAATTATCTAGTACATATTTTACTACATATTTAAGCATACTTTCCATAACTATCATATCATCATTTAAGTCTGCAAAGGCTATTTCTGGCTCGATCATCCAAAATTCACTAGCATGTGTTTTTGTGTTTGAGTTTTCTGCTCTGAAAGTTGGTCCGAAGGTATAGACTTTTTTATATGCAAGTGCGAATGTTTCTGCTTCCAATTGGCCAGATACTGTAAGGGATGTTTTTTTACCGAAAAAGTCTTTTTCATAAGGAACATTTTTTTGAGTCTTTAGTCTATCTAAATCAAGTGTTGTTACTTGAAACATCTCCCCTGCTCCTTCACAGTCTGAACTAGTTATAAGCGGAGCATGAAAGTAAACATAACCGTTTTCTTGAAAGTATTTATGTATAGCATAAGCACATACACTTCTTACTCTAAAAACAGCATTAAACAAATTAGTTCTAGGTCGAAGATATGCAATTTCTCTTAAGAATTCTCTTGTAGGTCTTCCTTTAGATTGTAAAGGATAATCACTACTTACTTCTCCTAGTAATGTTATTTCTTTTAGGTTTAATTCATATTCTTGATTTTTTCCTTCTGAAATAGATAGTATTCCACTCACTTTTATACTTGAACCAATATTTAATTTTGATATTTTATCAAAATCTTTCATATCAGAAGTATATACTACTTGTAAACTCTTAAATGTAGTTCCATCATTTAAATCAATAAATCCAAATTCTTTTTGATCTCTATTACTTTTTATCCAACCACTTACAGTTATTTCTTTTCCAATTAAATCTTTATATGATTTTTGTATTTCTTTTATATCCATATTATATACTTCTCCTTTCGTTATAACTATCTTTTATTATATCACCAATAACTCTTTTTAAATATGCATAATTTCTTTTTACACCCATATCTTCTGCTTCAAATGCAGAGGCTACTAAAGCATCTCTCATATATTTAAAGTTACCACCAGTTTTAAATCTTTCACTGCTAAATGTTATTTGATATTGTCTTAAGAATAGTCTTAAAAATATTAATGTTGTTCTAGTATTACCTTCTCTAAAAGGATGAACTTTCCATATATCAGATATCAGTTTAGTTGTAAAGTCTATTTGTTCTTCCATAGATAAACTTTCAAAATCTGTATTTCTTAAGTTTTCAAATATAGTATCAAGTTCACTATTTATATTTTGAGGTGCAGCAAAGTCTACACATAAATATTGTAGTATTTTCTCATTTTTGAATATTTGTATAGTTCTAGGTTTTCCAGCAAAAGGATATATATCTCTAAATATAAATTCATGTATTCCATATAAGAATTCTTTTCTAGGAAAAAATGCACTGCTACCTAGAATTTCTTGTATTCTTGTAATTGCAAAATCACTTTCTGCTTGATCTAATACTTTAGAGCTTGTTATCCCTAATTTGTTTTTAAGGCAACAATTTTCATAATCGTAATCTCTATCTATTGGTTCTTGTGTTCTCATCATAATGTTCCTTTAGCCTTTCTATTATTTCTTCTGTATTTATTTCTCCTTCTATTTCTTCATTTATTAGTTCTTTTAAATAAGGAGATGCTTCTGTTCCATTTGCTTGATTTAAGTTTTCTGCTAAATTCCATTTTTCTTCTTTTGTTTCTTCTTCCATTTAATTCACCTTCTATATTTATAATAACACATTTTAATAGTAAAAGAAAAGCGTTTATGCTACTTTATAAACACTTACTTGTTTTTTATCTTTTCCTTTTCTTTCATATTTTACTACACCATCAATTAATGCAAATAGTGTATGATCTTTTCCCATACCACAGTTCATACCTGGATATATTTTAGTTCCTCTTTGGCGGTAAATGATGGCACCTGCATTTATTTTTTCTCCATCACTTGCTTTTGCACCAAGTCTACGACCTTTAGAATCTCTACCATTTTTAGTTGAACCAACACCTTTGTGGGATGCGAATAATTGTAAATCTAAAGTCATATATTTCATTTTTATTCCTCCTTAACTTTAATATTTTTTTTATAGTCAGTTTCTATACTCTTTAACATATATACTAGATTTTCTAATAATTTATTAGTTATTTCGTCTTTCTTTATATTTTCTAACATAAAATTATTTTCTTCATTATATTTTATAGCATTTTTATCAAATTTTAAAATTGCATTTACAGTAGTTATTAAAGAAGAACTGACAGCAGAACACACTATATCTTTACCATATATATCATATTTAGCGTGTCCTTTCATTGAGATTTTAATTATTATATTGTTTTCTTTAGTTATTTTTACTTGTATCATTATTTTACTTCAATTTTCTTTATAACTATTTTAGTATAAGGTTGTCTATGTCCTTGTTTATTTCTGTATTTCTTTTTAGGTTTATATTTAAATACAACAACCTTTTTTTGTTTTCCATGTTTTAATACTGTTGCTGTTACAGTTGCGCCTTTTACTGTTGGTGTACCTACTTTTCCATCAACATATAAAACATTATCAAAAACTACATCAGTGTTTACTTCATTATTTAGTTTTTCTACATAAAGTTCAGTTCCTTCACTAACTAAATATTGTTTTCCACCAGTTACAAATATTGCTTTCATTTTTATACCTCCTTCAATAAGACTCGCCATTAAGGTAAGCTAAACTTTTATAAACCTCTTTTGAGCGGTTGTAGAGAAAGACTTTCTACAAACAAACAAGATTATACCATATATATGCCTGTTTATCAAGCTAAATGTGGCTTTTTAGATAATTTATGTTTGTCTTTTATATAATATTCACTTATTAATTCTTGTGGTGTTAGTCCATATTTTTCTTTCATATCAAAACTGCTCATATAAAATATATCAGTTAATACGCCGTTTTCATACATAATAGGTATATCATTAGCATTGAGAAACTCTAGTTTTGCCTTTAATTCTTGTATTGAAATATGTGAAAGAAGTGCTTTATTTTTATTTACATCTATATTATATTCCATACATAAGTCATATATTGCTGATTTATTTTCACTAATATTCCAAATCATACCTATTCTATATAGTAAGATTCCTCGTTCACTAGTAATATCACAAGACCGTCTTTGACGAGCTATCCATTCCCCAAGTCTTACACCATTTTCGTCATATGTGTAACCATCGCTTGTTTTGAATTTAATAGGAATTTCTAAATTTCTATAATATTCATAGTAAACTCTTGCTAATGCATAATTTTTATTCCATTGGGTATCTAATACATTTAAAGTTAAGCCAATACTCATTAATAATTGTTGGCGTTCAACTGGTAAATTAGGAAAGTTATGTTTTTGATCAGCAATCCAACTTCCAAGGTTTACCCCATTTTCATTATATGTATAACCATCGCTTGTTTTAAATTTAATAGGAATTTCTAAATTTCCATAATGTTCATAGTAGACTTTCGCTAAAGCATAATTTTTATTCCATTGCTCATCTCTAGGATTTAATACAAAACCGATACTCATTAATAATTGTTGGCGTTCCTTTGAAAATTTAGAAAAATTACGTCTTTGTTTTACAAGCCATTTTCCAAGGTTTACCCCATTTTCATTATATGTATAACCATCGCTTGTTTTGAAGTTAATAGGAATTTCTAAATTTCCGTGATGTTCAAAATAAGATGCAGCTAAAGCATAATTTTTATTCCATTGCTCATCTCTAGGATTTAATACTGTTAATGATACTATAAGAATGTACAAAAAGTGGAATATAAAAATGTACAAAATTGTACATAAAAAATCCACAAA
>CANRKW010000079.1 GCA_947631345.1 uncultured Bacilli bacterium
GTCTGCTTTTTCTTTTGAGACGTTTTTTTACCTTTATTTGCCGTGTTTCTCACTTGCTGATTATTTTTAACATTCTTCTTTTTACCTGTCTTCTTTTTTTTCTTATTAGCCATACATCTTACTCCTACAATCAAATTAACTATAAATAATTATATCACAAATCTATACAATATTTCATAAAACATATTCTTTAATATAGATATTACTAATACGCGTTCACCAATTAAACCATATAACGAAAAAACCAATCATATTTCAGATTGATTTCTATATCAATGTTCAGATGTTTTCCGAACAGAAACTGCGATGGTGCCGAAAACAGGAATTGAACCCGTAACCTACTGATTACAAGTCAGTTGCTCTACCAATTGAGCTATTTCGGCAAATTATGGTGGGCGACAAGAGACTCGAACTCCTGACCCTCTGCTTGTAAGGCAGATGCTCTAACCAACTGAGCTAGTCGCCCAAAACCTGTTGACATTTACAAATATACCATTTTAATTAGTCTATGTCAATAAATTTTTCAATTTTTCGTATTTAAATTTTTCAATTTTTCGTATTTAAAATTTCATTATATTTTTTATTTGTCCATTTACTTAAATTATCTTGTAGCATTTTAAATCCTTTACCACTTTCAGGAATCATAGATAAGCTTTCTTCTACTTTATAATCTATTTTCTTAATTGATAGTTTTACTTGACTTTTATCTTCATCTATATCTATTATTTTAACATTTATAATATCCCCAATGTTAAATTTATCTTTTAAGTTTTTAACATATTTATCTGATACTTCTGATATATGAACAAGCCCTGTATAATCATCTTCTAAACTAACAAAAATTCCATAAGGCACAATTCCTGTAATTTGACCTTTTACAATATTTCCTACTTTTATAGTATTCATTTTCCATCACATCTATATTTTACCACACTATCTTTCTTTTTTTAACCACTCAACTGAAGGAATTTTATATTTTTTATTAATTAAATTATATATATCTAATAAAAAATCTTCATAACTTGATGTTTTATCTATGTAAATTAGTAATTCACTTTCTTCTTTTTCTTCTGTTAGAACACTTTTTAATGTATCAAAATAATAAGAAGGATATAGTAATCTAGAAAATAGTATACCCAAGCTTTTTCTGTTAAAATTACTGCTTAATATTAAGTCTTCTATTTCTTCATAGTCTATGCTATCTTTAAAAAACTTCACTTTTATGTATTCTGCTATATCTCTTACTTCATAATCAAATGTAAATGTTAAAGGATTATTTAAGTATCCACTATAAATAATAGGTGGAATTCTTTTATGATTTATGTTTACTTTTAAAGGTGTATTATCTAATATATTTATTTCATTAAAATAACTTATGGCATTTTCAGCAAGACCAACAAAATAGTCAAAAGACTCTACTACAATAGGATTTTCTAAATTTACTTCACTTACAGATAGTTCAAATTCGTCTATTTTTTTTGCCCATAATGTTGACCAACTTAAGTTAATGGAATTGTTATTAGATATTAACAAATTATTAAAATACACTATGTCTTTTAAATTACAGGCATCATCTTCATATGAATTAACTCTTAATAAAACATACACTTCATTTAGTATATTTACATAGAAATTCCCAGTCTTTGTTTTTATAAATGTATCTACAAGTATATTTCTATTATATAAATCATTACTTATTTTAACAAGAACATTTATCTCATTTAGATTTCTTTCAAATTTAACAAAATAATACTTTATCTCATCTAAAAAGAAATAAACACCATTATTAATATAGTAAACTTCATTTGGATATACATTATAATAATAATTAATTGTTTCTTTCATATGAATCACTATTAAATTATATGAAAAAACTGCATATTTCTATGCAGATATTTGACTATTATTTGGTAATGTTTTTGATAGAACTGCTGTCTCTCTCGGATTATTTATTTGAGCACCATTTACAGAATTATTTGCTATTTGTGATTCTAAAATATGAATTTTTTCATTTTTAGCACTATTTATTTCATCTGTTCTTTTTTTGCTATCAGTATAATTTTTTTTTAGCATTTCTAATTGAGACATTGTTTCTTCAAATGTAGAATTTAGTTTTCTTTCAATATCTTCTATTAATGTTATTACCGCGTCATTTTGAGGTTCAACAGGTGGTTGTACACTTGGATTAGCCATATTGTTTACAGGATTTTGTACTACAGGGGATTCCATACTATATGGTGCTGAACCCGGCATAACAGATGGCTCCATATTTATAGTTGGATTTGATCCAACAGATGGTGTAACTACACTTGCTGGATTTTCAAAAGTATTAACAGGTGGTACAACATTTTGAATAGGTGTCTCTTTCTCAAATGTTTGAGTCACATTTATATTTTGTGGTGCAGTTTCAGGGATTGGAGAAGGTGTGTCAAATAAATTAGTATTACTAAACAGAGTACCACTAGCATTTAATGATTGTGGTGTTACAATTGGTTCAGGCATATCAAATATATTTGTCTCACTTACTTGTGGAGTTTCTTCTGGTACAGGTTTTGGTTCTGGAACTGGAGCAACAACTGCTTCATTTGGTATTGTAGAATTATTAGGTGTACTAACAACTTGTTCTGGTTGTTTTTCTTCTTTATTCATAACAAAACTAGATTCAGAAGTTGATAATTTTTCTACATCTGCATCTTTTAATCCTATAATTCTAAATCCTTCTTCTACAATTTTTCCATTTAAATCAAAAACTGTTAAAGTATTAGAATTACCTTGTACTATATCTTTCATAGATGATTTAACTTTATCCCAAAGACTTTCATCAGTTATACCTACTAATTTAATTCCTTCAGGTGTTTCTAAAACTTCAGAAATATAAACTTTACTCATAGAATCACCTAAAGATTCTTTTCTAGTTAAAATTGCAAACTTTCTATTTATTTCATTTATTGCAAAAGCTTTTACTAAACCTACTTCCTCCATACCTTTAATACTTTGAATAGTTATACTTTTCATAAAATCACTCTCCTACTATAAAATATCATACCACAAACTATTCATATAATCAAATACTTTTATCACTTTTTCTTTAAAATAAAATATTTACATCCATATGCACAATTGTCTTTTATGTATTTTTCTATATTTTTATAATTATTTATTTCTTTAAAATTTTTATTTCCTTTTTTATTAAATCCTTTAAGTCTTAACTTTCCATAAGAAATATCTCCTACTATATAATCATAATCTTTAAAGTATTCAGTGCATTTTTCTTTAAATTCTTCTATATTAAAAGCATTATTATAATCTTCTATTAATTCATATTCATTATCAAATAAATTCATAACTAACCTCACTTTATAAGTTAATTATATCATTTATTCGGATTTTGTTAAAGGGCTATCTACTGAATACATACCTCCATATACAGATGGAACTCTACCATTTATCAGTTTAATTAATATAGGAATTTCTAAAGATATGTCTATTCTTTTAGATAAAAATGGCAAAATCACTTGTTCAGTAACTGTTACTTCTATGTAAACTTTAAGTAAAGCATTATTTATTCCATAAGGTGTTATATCACTTCTAACATTACTAAATACACTTCCTATTAAAGTTGTTTTAACAGGTATTTTAGGTCCAATATCAGATATAAGCGGGCTATTAGAAATAACACCAAAAGGAATTTGATATATTATACCACTTCCTAATTTACTTATTTTGTAACTTGTATCATTTATTCCTATTAAGTCTAATTTTCCTTCTTCTAAATATTTTAAATTAGTTTGTATTGTATTATTAATAGAAACAAGTGATTCATTTATATAATTTGTATTAAAGTCAACACTTATAATTTCTCCATCTTTATTTAATATAGTATTTACAATATCATTTACATCAAAGTTATTATTCTTATTTTCAACTGCTTTATTTATTATTAAAGTAGATAATTTAGTTGTTTCTACTAAAGCATAATCTAAAAGAATAGGTGTAGCATATTTATTAAGTAAATAAAAAATAAACAAAACCATAACAAAAACTAAAAGAAATATACAAACTATTAAATCACTTATTTTAATATATAATTTTCTTTTAAGTTTCATATATCTTTTCATTTATTAAAGTATATGAAAAGAAGAACTAAAAAAGTCCTAATTTGAATACATAATTTGCCATTACAACTAATGTTACAATAATAAATATAACTAATAAAATAATCATTATAGTACTAAGTACACCATTCTTTTTAACACTTTTTTCAAGTTCTTCAAAACCTTCAAAATCTTTTTTGTCAAAAGTCATAGAATTTGTATAAAAAGAGTCATCTATCATTTTTTCTTTAAGCCCAACTAATTCTTTAGTTTTTTCTAAAGCTTCAACATTTTTTATTTCAGTTACTTTTGGTGGTTCATTAGTGTTTTCTTCTGTTGTTTTTAAAATATCATTTTTCTCTTTTTCTTCTTCTATTGGTAATGTACTTTCTCCTTCTCCCATAAGTTCATCTAAAAGTCCCAAGTCTCCTTTATGAATAGTAACAGTATTAATTAAATTAATTAAACTTCTTTCTTCTGTATTAAAGTCTTCTTTAAGATCCTCTTTTTCAGTATTCACTTCATATTTTTTAATTTTCTCTAAAATATCATACTCACTATCTCTTAATTTTCTGTATCTTTCACTTTCATAATCTACTTCTCTATTCTTTTTTGCTTTATCTAATACAGAAAGTAAATCATAGTCTTTAGGTTCTTCATTTTCATTTTGTGAAACTACTTCTTCATTATCTTCTATTACTACACTTTTTCTTACATTCCTAGTGTTATTGGGATTATTTTCCATAATATATCTTTTTATTTTAGCAATATCAATGGTTTTTCCATTACTTTCAATAACTTTAACATTATTGTCACTTCTTACACTAGAAAGCTCATTAGACTTAATACTTTGATATAATGTATTATTTCTAACTACTCTACTAGGTACATCACTTTCTAAATCTTCATTATTATATCTTTCCATTCTAGTACTCATACTATTCACCATATTAATGATAACACAAAAATTGATTTTTTTAAATATTGATTTTAAAATTGTATAATTATATAATTAAGTTGGAGGTTATAAATGGAAAAAATAGTTGTTAATAAAGACCCGAGTTTCACACTTGTTGAAGCAAAAAATCACCATCTAGCCCAATGTTTATAAGGCTTTATAGTGATTTTTATTT
>CANRKW010000080.1 GCA_947631345.1 uncultured Bacilli bacterium
TTTCAGATAAAGTTAAAGTTGATATAAATATAAATCCATTAAATTTAATATAATTATTGCTTATTTTGTGATACAATAATTAAGAAAAGAGGAAAAATGAAAGATAAAAAAGTAGTATTTATGGGAACACCTTTATTTGCAGTTCCTATATTAGAAAAATTAATAGAAGAAACTAACGTCATTTTAGTTGTGACTCAACCTGATAAATGTGTGGGAAGACATCAAGAAGTAATAAAGTCACCTATAAAAGTATTAGCAGAAAAAAATAATATAGAGGTATTTCAACCTATAAAAATAAAAGAAGATTACGAAAAAATATTAGAAAAGAATCCTGATATAATAATTACTTGTGCTTATGGACAAATAATACCTAATATACTTTTAGAAACACCAAAATATAAAGCAATAAATGTACACGCATCCTTACTTCCTAAATTAAGAGGAGGAGCGCCTATACATAAAGCTATTATAAAAGGGTATGAAAAAACAGGTATAACTATAATGTATATGAATAGCAAAATGGATGAAGGAGATATAATAAAAGAAAGAAGTATAAATATAGATAATACTGATAATGTAGAAACTTTAAGTGATAAGTTAAGTCAAATTGGAACAGAATTACTATTAGAGGTACTTCCTAGTATATTTAATAATACTAATGAAAGAATAAAACAAAATGAAATAGACGCGACATATGCCTATAATGTTACAAGAGAAGAAGAAAAGATAGATTTTAACAAAAGTGAAAAAGATGTATATAATCAAATAAGAGGATTATATCCTTATCCTACTAGTTATGGAATACTTCTTGATAAAGAAATAAAAATACTTGAAGCTAAAATAAGTGATAGTACTAAAGGAGAAATCGGGCAAATAACTGATGTAACTAAAGAAGGTATAGTAGTAAAATGTAAAGATAAAAGTGTCGTTATAACTAAATTAAAACCTAGTGGAAAAAAAGAAATGAGTGCTTTAGATTATGTAAATGGCATAGGTAAAAAGAATATAATAGGAGTTAAATTTAATGGATGATAATAATAAAATAAAACTTATAATATACATATCTATATTTATAATAGCAATTGTATTAGTACTTTTTAACAGGACGACTCCAAGTAAAAAGGACACACCAGTTGATAATACACCAACTATAATAGAACAAATAAAAAATATAAATGAATCTAATTATCAAAGTGAAGTTCATTTTGTATTAGATGATGATGCAATATACTTAAATTATCAAAAAATAAATAATATAGAAATTGGAGAAAAAAGATACCATAATATAATTACTAATTATATAAAAAGAGATGATGAATACTATTCATATGATAATCAAGAGATAATAAAGTTAGAAAATTTTACTAATTTTGAATATGATAAAACTTATATAGATATTAGATTTATAAAAGAAATATTAGAACTTAAAGAAGAAAATATGTTAATAACTGATAACTTATTAACAATAAATTATAATACATTTGATGTAATTAGAATATATAATAAAATTAATAACACTAATTATATATTAAATGATAAAGAATTTATAGTAAAAATATACTATACAGATAATAAAATAGATAAAATTGTATTAGATTTAACAGATATTTATAATAAAATAAACAATAAAAATTATAAAGAAGTTATATGTGAATATACATATAAAGAAGAAAATGAAGAAGATATAAGTTGGTTAGAAGAAATGTTACCTTAAAAATATTATCTAGTTTTGTCTAAAATAATGATAAAGTAATAAAAATATATTATATTTTAACTAGGTGATTTAAGTGCTTAAAGAAATAAATAAAATATTTAATGAAATGATTGAAGAAGTAAATATATGTCTTTTAGAAACTAAAGGAAAGTTTAAGTAAAAACTAAAATAAAAACAGGTATTTTTAAAATACCTGTTTTATCGAAAAAATCTTTCAAAATAAGGATTGCTCCCCCTGAGAGCAATCCGGAAAAAAGAATAAAAAGGGGTTGGCTAGTGTGATACTAGCACCAATTCGCCTAAAGTGAATTGGTAAGTCTATATACTAAACTAAAAGGTCAAATTTGTCAACAATTTTTTTAAAAAAATTTGTGGAAAATGTGTTTTAAATTTGTTATAATAAAAATAATTTTTTAAGGAGTGTGTATGGAATTAACAAAAATAAAAAACTTAGGAGACAAAACCAAAAACATATTAAATAGTTTAGGAATATATAGTGTAACTGATTTACTAGAATATTATCCATATAGATATTCATTATATAAAATAATTAATATAAATGAAGCTAAAGATGATGAACAAGTAGTAGTTTTAGGAAAAGTAGATAGTGTTCCTATAGTTAGAAGATTTCGTCCAACCTTAAATAGTACAATTTTTAAAATTTACACATCTAATAAAATAGTAAATATAATAATATATAATCGTGCATACTTAAAACCATACTTAACCCCAGGTAAATTAATAACTGTCATAGGAAAATATAACGAAAAAAGAAATACAATAACTGCTACTAATATAGTACTTACTAAAATAGAAGATGGTCTAATAGAAAGTAAATACCATTTAAAAGAAGGAATAACTAATAAACAAATAACTAAATTTATAGAAAATGCAATAGAATTAGATGAAAATATTATAGATTATATTCCAGATTATTTAAGTGAAAAATATAAATTTATAACTAAAAAAGAAGCATTAGAGAAAATACATTTTCCTAAAAAAATAGAAGATTTAAAACCAGCACAGTTGAAACTTATTTATGAAGAATTATTTATATTTATGTTTAAAATTAATTACTTAAAATATGTTAAAACTAAAGATAATAATAAAGAACCTAAAAAAGTTGATATGAAGCAAGTTCAAGATTTTTTGTGTAGTTTACCTTTTGAATTAACTACTGATCAATTAACTGCAGTAGAAGAAATACATAAAGATTTAACAAGTACAAATAGGATGAATAGACTTATTTGTGGAGATGTTGGAAGTGGTAAAACTATAGTTAGTGTAATTGCAGCCTATGAATGCTTTTTAAGTGGTTACCAAACTGCTCTTATGGCACCTACTGAAATACTTGCTGTGCAACACTATGAAAACATAAAAAATTTAATGATAGATACACCTATAAATATTGCTTTACTTTTAGGAAGTACTAAAAAGAAAGAAAAAGATGAAATATATGAAAAATTAAAAAATGGGGAAATAGATTTTTTAATAGGTACGCATGCTATATTAAGTGAAAAAGTCGAATTTAAAAATTTGGGACTCGTTATAACTGATGAACAACATCGCTTTGGGGTAAATCAAAGAAATTCTCTTAGAAATAAAGGTGAAATTCCAGATATATTGTATATGTCAGCAACACCTATTCCAAGAACATATGCCTTAACTATATATGGAGATATGGATATATCACTAATAAAAACAAAACCTAAAGGAAGAAAAGAAGTAAAAACTATAATAAAAACAGATAAAGAAATAAAAGATGTATTATATATGATGTTAGAAGAAATTAAAAAGTCACACCAAATTTATGTAGTAACACCTTTAATAGAAGAAAGTGAAAACTCTGAATTAACAACTGTAACAGAACTTAAAAATAAATTAGATATAGCATTTAACCATAAAGTGAGTATAGAACTATTACATGGTAAACTAAATAAAGAAGATAAAGATAAAATAATGAATGATTTTAAAGATGGTAAAATAAAAGTACTTGTATCAACTACAGTAATTGAAGTTGGAGTAGATGTTTCAAATGCTACTATGATGGTAATATTTAATGCTGAAAGATTTGGACTTGCAACACTTCACCAATTAAGAGGTAGAATTGGAAGAAATTCACTTGATTCCACTTGTATTCTAATTGGACCTAAAACAAATAAAAGACTTAAAGTAATAGAAGAAAGTACAGATGGATTTTATATAACTGAAAAAGACTTTGAAATGAGAAAAGAAGGAGACTTATTTGGGGTAAAACAAAGTGGAGATATGGTATTTAAAATAGCAGATATAAAAAGAGACTTTAAGATATTACTTCAAGCTAAAAGTGATTCAGAAGAATTTTTATCTAAAAATATAATAAATAACTTTAAAAATGAAGAAAAATATTATAAAATAATAAACGAACTAAAAAGTTTAGATTAAAGAAAAGGAAGTGAAAATATGGGAAGAGCGCATGAAGTAAGAGCAGCTTCAATGGCAAAAACAGCTGCACATAAATCAAAATTATATTCAATTTATGCTAAAGAAATATATCAAGTAGCAAAAAATGGTGGGACAAATCCTGAGGGGAATCCTGCACTTAAAAGAGTAATTGAAAAAGCTAAAAAAGAACAAGTACCAGCAGATGTAATTAATAGATCAATAGAAAAAGTAAATAAAGGTGCTGGAGAAGATTATCAAGTATGTGAATATGAAGCCTTTGGACCAGGAGGAAGCAATCTAATAATTAAATGTTTATCTGATAACGTTAATAGAACAGTTGCAAGTATTAAAACTGTTGCTAATAAAACTGCTGCTAAAATTGCAGGACAAGGTGCTGTTTCATATATGTATGAAAACTTATGTGTTTTAGGATTTAAGGGACATACTACTGATGAAGTAATGGAAGTTTTATTTAATGCTAATGTAGATGTTAATGATATTGAAGAAGAAGATGGATTAGTACTTGTATATGCAAATCCAAATGACTATTCAAGTATGAAAAGTGCTTTAGAAGAAGCATATCCTGGAATTGATTTTGAACTTGATGAAATAGGAAAATATGCTAAAGATTTAGTAACATTAGAAGGGGCTGATTTAGAAGCATTTAAGAAAATATTAGCTATGTTAGATGAAGTTGATGATGAAAGTAATGTATATCATAATGTAAATTTGTAACTTATAAACAACAATAATTAAAAAATAAAAATTAAATTATTAAAAATCGTTGACAATTAAGTAAAAAAATTATATGATTTATTTAGCATAGTAGAGAAAATGCTATGCGAATCACTCTTACGACGATAAGGTGAGAGTGTATTCAACCAAAACCCCCTGAAGGAGCCGAAAGGCTCCATTTTTGTTGGAATAATAAGGCATAGGGACTATTTATATATGTATTAGGTACCCAAATAGGTACCCATTTCAATTTAGTTTGTCGATAATGCTAATTATTTCATTCATTTGATTTTTAAATAGATGAGAATATGTGTTTAAAGTTTCATCTATTTTTGTA
>CANRKW010000081.1 GCA_947631345.1 uncultured Bacilli bacterium
GCACTCGAGTTATAATTTGCAAATACACCGCCCGCAAATGCTATTTCGTCTGCTGTCATTAAACCCACTGGATATGTTAATTGTCCATTTCCTCCAGAAGCATTATTTGCACTAAACTTATCTGCTACATTTTGTGTTCCTTCTATTACACTTCCACTTACATTTACACCACATTTGAATGATGGTCTTTTATTATCAACTAATCTATTGTAGGCAATATAATTGAAAAAATCAGTTGTTGAATAAGTACTATCAGGAGCAGTTGCCCTATCATTACAATATATAGCCGTTTTACTTACCCAGTCTCCAAATCCAGCATCTTGTATTTTTGATTTATACCATCCATATAATGTTGTTGAATCTGCTTCACTTCCTAATATAGTTGCATTTGTATTATTTGTTCTGTTACTTGCTAATGTTCCACTCGTTCCATACTTTAATCCGACATACATTGAATCTTCATATCTTGTATTAAAAGCTTTACTATCTGTTATATAAGCATCTTCTGCTTCTGGTGATATTCCAGCATAAAGTAATCTAATTCCACCATCTTCATTTGTTCTTATTATTCTCCAGTAGTAACCTGCAAATTTTACCCAGTTGTCTTTTACATTTCCAGCAAAATAGTATACTTCTTCTCCTTTGCCATCATTATTTGTATCCTCTGTAAATAGTATATTATCTTCTAAATATATTCCACTTTCTGTATCATTTGCCTCATCATAACTTCCATCATCCGCTCCAGTTGGAAGCACATTTTCAAAATTTGTTCTTGTTCCTTTTAAATCATAATTTTCTACTAATGCCTTTGCTAACGTATATTTTTCTCCTTCAGTTATACCTAATCTTCCACTAAATGTTTTTCCCATATCATTACTTTGATCTAATACAGGATCTTCTATATATTTAAATGTTATTGTATATTCTTGTATTTCTTCTCCTTTTATAGGTATATTACTTATTAATATTGTATCTTTTTCTATACTTGATTTTGGTACACTTTTAAATTCTTCCATATTATAACCATTACTACTATTTATTTTATATTGTAAACCATTTGATTCTAAAGTATTTACCAAATCTTCTATAATTATGTTATAATAGAAAACTGCATCTCCTTGATTTTCAACTGAAAAAGACTTTGTTTTTTCCCATCCTAAATCTATATTTTTTTCACTTATTTCTGTTTGATCTTTAAATATTACATATAATTCTTTTACTCTTAAACTTATATTAGATTTATTCTTTGCTACTATTATTCCTCTTATATAAGCAAAACTAACGCCAATTGTTAAAATTAATATTGTAACTAATGTTACTACTAAATATTTTTTCTTCATATTCTTTACCTCTTTCTTACAATTAAAAAATCACACATAAAAACTTATGTGCATAGCAAAAAATATGAAGTTTTATTAGCCTCTAAATTACCCCCCCCGGTGCAAAATATTGTACAATTTTTCCAGCTAACTTCATATCTATCTTTCTCCTTTTATTTTTCTTATATTTTCATTTTATACTTATTTTTATTTTCAGTCAACATCTTTTATTCTTTTATCTCAAAATAATTTCCACTATCTAAATATAATATTCCTTTATGAAGTCCTAATTTTTGTTTAATTTTATTATATTCATTTAATTCTTTAGTCTTATTTAATGTTATATATACTAAATTTTCATCACACATATAAAGTAAAAATCTATCTTTATCATATGTAGTAGGACTATATTCTATTTCACTAACTTTCCCTAATATATCACTATCTATTTTAACCATTTTCTTTACCATTCTATCTAATACACTTTCATCTACTTCATTTATAAGTACTGGTATATTTCTTTTATCTATATTTATATTAGATATTCTTTTATATGAAGATGTAATATATTCATTAGTATTTTTTAATCTAAATAAAACCTTTTCTTCTATTATATTTATCTCTAATACAAATCTCCATTTTTTTCTTACTTTAACACTACTCACTAATTCTAACATCTTTATATTTTTCTCTATTTTTTTACTACTTGTTTTTATAAAAGATGGATAATTTTCAATATTTGCTATTTCTATTATATCTATATCTTTAATATTATCTGTACCTTTTATTACTATATTCTTAATAGGAATTTTACTTAAATAATATATTAGAAATCCTAATATAAATAAAAAAAGCAAAAATTTTAAAAACTTAAATATATTGAATCTTTTTCTTTTTACTTTTTTTACTGTCATATTTATACTCCCTTTTCTATTTTAAATTATATATCTATTTTTTCATTTCTTCAACTATTATTGAAGATGAAAGTAATTTAGGTTCTTTACTTAATAATTCTCTTATTTCTTTTTCTTTATTTAAAGCTTCTTTTATTTTTTCTTTTAATGTTTCTGTTGTTAGTTTATCTTGTTCTAACATAATTGCTTCTTTTTTTTCACTTAAATCAAGTGCATTATAATATTGATGGTTATTAGCAACATATGGACTAGGTATTAATATAGAAGGAGTATTAGTCATTATTATTTCACTTATAGTACTAGCTCCAGCTCTAGAAATAACCAAATCACTTGCTTTCATTATTCCACTTAAATTTTCATAAAAAGGAACAATTTTAACCATTTTCTTAACTTTCAAATCTTTAAATTTAGAATAACTAGATTTTCCAGTTATAAATAGTATTTCTTCTGTTTTACTATCAAATTCTTCTAAAAAAGAACTTAATTTAGTATTTATAACTTCACTACCTAAACTACCCATTACTATAAGGATCAACTTTTTATTTATGTCAAAACCTAATTTTGTTTTATCGTGTTTTTCTATTTTTAAGGCTTTTTCTCCACAAGGATTACCTGAATATATTACTTTATTTTTAAAGTATTTTTCACTTTCTTTAAAAGATATAAATGTAGTATCTACTAATTTAGAAAGCACTTTATTAGTTTTTCCTGGTATTTTATTTTGTTCATGAATAGCAGTTTTTACTTTTAATTTATGAGCAGCATATAAAACTGGAAAAGTAACATATCCTCCAAAACCTATTACATAATCAGGTTTAAAAGACTCGATTATTTTCTTACATTTTTTATATGAAGATATTATACATTTAACATTTTTTATATCTTTTATTATATCTTTAGTAAGACCATACATTTCTATACCTTCATATTTTATATCTAAAGAAGGCACTAATTCACTTTCCATCCTATCTTTAGTTCCTATATAAAGAAATTCATTATTTTTATCTTCTTTTAATTTTTCAATAACACCTAAGGCTGGATATATATGCCCACCAGTGCCTCCTGCAGTTAATATTACTTTCATTTTTTCCACTCCCCTTTTATTTTATCATAATTTATTATTTAATTGATAATTTTATTCATATGTTTACAATAATTATAAATATTTAATGGTTTTTAATCATACATTTAATAGGTGACTTATATATGTTTCAATCTATTATAAATAAGAGAATTAAGTTAGTTTTTTTACTTGTTATTTTAGTTTTTTTCTTAATTATTGTTAAAGTTTTTTATATACAGGTTATTGAATATAAGAAATTAAATACTTTAGCTAATGATTTATGGAGTAGAAATCTTCCAGTTGGTGCTGAAAGAGGTAAAATACTTGATAGAAATGGTTTATTAATTGCAGGTAACGTTACTACATCTAGTTTAGTTTTTATTCCTAATCAAATTAAAGATAAGGAAAAAACTAGTAAAGATATTGCTGATATATTAGGTGTTTCTTATGAAGAAATGTATAAACACGCGAGTAAAAAGGTTTCTATTGAAAGGGTACATCCTGAAGGAAGAGATTTAAGTTATGAAATTGCCGAAAAGATAAATAATTTAGGTTATGATGGGGTTTATTTATTAAAGGAAACTAAAAGATATTATCCTTATAAAAAAACTCTTAGTCACGTGATAGGCTTTGTGGGAATAGATAATCAAGGTTTAAGTGGACTTGAACTTATGTATAATGATTATTTAACTGGAACGGACGGAAGTATTAAGTATTTTAGTGATGGTAAAGGTAATAAGTTAGAAATGCCTGAAATATATAATAGTCCTCAAAGTGGTTTTAATCTTAATTTGACAATTGATTTAAACTTACAATTAGTTTTAGAAAATGAACTTGAAAATGCAATGAGTAAATATGAAGCAAAACAAGCTATTGGAATTGTTATGAATCCAAAAAATGGAGAAATATTGGCAATGAGTAATAGACCTAGTTTTGACCCAGCTAATTATCAAAATTACAGTAATGAAGTAATAAACAGGAATCTAGCAATTTGGAGTAGTTATGAACCTGGTTCAACTTTTAAAATTTTGACACTTGCTGCTGCGATTAATGAAGGGGTTGTTAATCCTTTTGAAGACACTTATTATGACACTGGTAAAATTGAAGTAAGTGGTACTACACTACATTGTTGGAAACCTGAAGGACACGGATTTGAGACTTTCGTGCAAGTTGTAGAAAATTCTTGCAACCCAGGATTTGTTGTTTTAGGTGAACGTCTTGGAAAAGAAAAGTTGTTTCATTATATAGATTTACTTGGTTTTGGCAAAAAAACTGGAATTGACCTAAATGGAGAAGCTACTGGAATAATATTTGATTTAGATAAAGTTGGTCCTTTAGAACTTGCAACAACAGCTTTTGGACAAGGTGTTTCTGTAACACCTATCGGACAAGTTAATGCAGTAAGTGCGATTATAAATGACGGGAAAATGTACACACCATATGTAGTAAAAAGTATAAGTGAAAATGATACAAATACTATAATAGAAGAATTTAAACCAAAATTAAAAAAAGAAAATGTTGTTACAAAAGAAACAAGTGATTTAGTAAAGTATATTTTAGAAAGTGTCGTTGCAAATGGAAGTGGACATAATGCATATATTGAAGGATACAGAGTTGGAGGTAAAACTGGAACAGCACAGAAAGTTGGAAGTAATGGTAGATATATTGAAGGAAGTTACATTTTATCTTTTATAGGCTTTTTACCTGCAAACGAACCTGAATTAATAGTCTACATTGCAATAGATGACGCACATAATACAGTACAATATGGAGGAAGTGTTTCAGCACCAATTGCCTCAAGTATAATGAAAAATGCAATAAGCCTATATAATATAGAACCCGATTATAATGGCTTACCTAGGGAAAACTATTGGAATGAACAAAAATACATAA
>CANRKW010000082.1 GCA_947631345.1 uncultured Bacilli bacterium
CTTTTGTAGGTATGTGCTATAACAGGCACGCTGAGATGACTTACTTCATTTTTCAGCCATCCACCCTTCTGGTCCATGTTCAAAAATCATTACATCCTCACTTTCACCTAACTGAGTTCTCTAAAATGCTTGTATTTTTTACTTCTTCCATGCATTGGTTTTGTAAATTTATTATATATTATTTCGTATTTAGTGTCAAACACTTTATTTATTAAAAATGCTTTCTATTTTCTTAATAAATTCTTTAATTATATTACTTGTTTTACTTTCATATATAGTATTTTTAGCAAGAGTTATATTATCTGTTATTATATTATCTACATTTAGTGAAATCATTTTATTCATATTTTCTTTTGTATTTACAGTCCAAGCATATATTTCTTTTCCTTCATTGTGAATTTTCTTAACTAAAGACTTTGTTATACTAGTACTTTCTATACTAAAGTTATCAGCGTATTTTAACTTTAAAATATCTCCATAAGCTAAAGACATAACATATACTGTTTTTATGTTTTCATCACATTTTTTTACGTTTTCTAAAACACTATATACTTGACTAGTAACAACTACATTATTAGAAACATCATATGTATTTATTAAATCTACTACTTCTTTTTCTAAATTTTCTTCGTGTCCATTTGGTTTTAACTCAATATTAAGTTTTATGTTATTTTCTTTAGAAAACTCTAGTACTTCTTCTAAAAGAGGAATCCTCTCATTTTTAAATTTTGAATCTAAAAAACTTCCAGCATCTAATTCTTTTATTTCGTCATATGTAACTTCCCATATATTTTTATCTAAAGAAGTTGTTCTTTTTAAGTTAGCATCATGTAAAACTACTATCTTTTTATCTTTAGTTTGACCTACATCTAATTCTATATAATCTGCTCCCATTTCTTTTGCTTTTTCAAATGAAAGCATAGTATTTTCTGGATAATTGATAGAAGCACCTCGGTGAGCTGTTACATCCATTACTCTTACATATTCTATATTTATATTGTATTTTCCATTTAAAACTGAATAAGTAAATAAACTTAAAGATGAAAATATAAGTAAAAATGAAATACATTTAAATACTTTAAATCTTTTATTAACTGTTTTTTCATTACTAACTTTAATATTTATACTTTTTACTTCTTCATTTATTTCTTGTTTATGTTTATAAAATAAAAGACTAATTCCTGCATAACTAACTGGGGTATTTAAAAGAAGAAAAATGACAAAAGAAACTAATATAAATAACCATATAATAGTAATAGAAACATTACCTAATATACTTACTTTTCCAAATATTTTATATATTAAAACTATAAATAAAGTAAGTACTAAAACTATAATAAAATATATAATACCAGTAATAAATTCTAATAAAATTATAGAAATGAAATCTTTTATTTTACTTTTTTTATTCAAATTATTACTTTTCTTTCTTGCTTCTTTAAAATTAAGACCTTCTAATATAAAATAATGTAAACTATAAAACCACTTAAATAATATAATAAATAAAAGTATTATAAGTGTTATGTAAATACCTGTTAAAAGTCTATTTTTATATATGTAATCTAATATAAATTCAGGTATTTTTATGACTCCAAAAAGTCCAGTAGATAAACCAATATTCAAAAATGGAAGTAACAAAACTACAAGTATTGGTAATAATATATTTTTAAGTGAAAATACCCTTTTACTTCTTTCAAGGCCTAATATAAAGGCGTCTTTTGCTTTTACTTTCTTTTTATTATATGAAGAATCTAATATAATTATTATAGTACTTATATCTATTAAAGCATAAAAGGTTATAAAGAGAAACAATATAATAAGAAATATAATAGTTAAAGGATTTAACAAAAATGATATGAAGTTTTCAAGAGTTAAATAACTATAACCAGTAACTTTAACTATTAAAGAAAATGCACTTAAAAATAAAGGTACAAAAATAATTGTAGATAACACTTTATATATTAGTTCAAATATAACTAAAGATTTAAAATTGTAAAATATCATATTTTTTATTTTTTTCATTTGTAACTCCTAATTAGAATCATAATAGCAAATGCAAAATTTAAAATCAAGTAAACATAAGTATGCAGTAAAAAAAGTAAATAAATTAAAAATGAAAAACTTTATGAAAAAAGTAGAAAATAAAACATCATAAAGTTTTTTTCGCAAAATTATTACATATAAAAAAAATGTAAAAAAATTATAAAATATCAACACACTAGTTTTCAAATAACAATTTTAGTAGTATAATTTAATCATCAAATCGGAGTTGAAAGTTTAATCTTTACTTTCTAGATTTGTAAT
The DNA here is from genome assembly GCA_947631345.1 of uncultured Bacilli bacterium. The sequence continues at coordinate 2,305 of CANRKW010000082.1, forward strand.
TATTGAAGAAATAAGTGTGTTGATAATTAAGTGGCTTATTTCTTTTTTTGTCACAAATCTTCTTACTTCTTTATAAACAATAGATCCTAATTCTAACAATTGTCTAATTGTATGTGCAATTTGAATAAATAGATAATGAATTTTAAGAGCATTTTCAAAATGACTACATAAATGACTTATTTTATAAGTTCCATTTTTTTGCTCATTAAAACCTTCTTTTTCAATTTTCCAACGTCGTCTACCCATACTAACAATTTCTTCAATATTATAATTATCTACTTTTAAATCAGTAATATAATTAAATATTGTAGTTTTTTCTTTTACATTTAATCTTAGTAAACTATTTTTAGTCTAAAGGATTAAACCCGTGTAGGCGCCAAGCACCGCTTAAGAAAGCAACTTTTAAAGGTTGTTTTTTTAATTATCTAAAGTCTCTTTTTATTTAATTCTTTACTTATCTTTCTTATTTCATTGTTATCAAAAAATATAATTCTGCTTTTTTATATTTTATATTATTTTTATGTTTATATATAATTTTATTAATGTAAGTTAACATATCTAAATAAACTCTATTTACTTAAAAATGTAGTATAACTTTAATTTTTAATTTTAAAAAATAATCAAATATTTTTTGACTATTTTTTATTTTCTTTTATTATATACTTCTTTGCTTTCAAAGCACTTACTGCTCCTTCACTTGAAGCTGTTACAATTTGGTACACTTCTTTTTTTATAATGTCTCCACAAGCAAATAATCCTGGTATTTTTGTTTCTGTATCATTTGCTAGAATATAACCTGATTCTTCTAAAATTCCTAAATTGCTTAAGTATTCTGTACTTGGGCTATAACCAATATAGCTAAATATACCATCTACTATTATCTTTTCATTTATTAAGGTTATTTCATATCTATTATCTATTTCTTTTATATCTTGTATTTCTTCATTTTCTAATATTCTTATATTTTCTTTTTCTTTAGCTTTACTAACTAATTCAAAATCTGCTTTTATATTATGTCTAGTTATTATAGTTAAAGTTTTTGCAAAACCGCTTAAGTATATACCTTCTTCAAAAGCACTGTTGCCTCCACCTATTACTAGAACATCTTTGTTTTTATATAAAGGTGCGTCACATATACTACATCTACTAATTTTTAAATTTGTTAGTTTGTCTTCTATATCTACTTTTCTAGGACTTCTTCCGCCAGCTAGAATTACTGTTTTACTTTCATATGTGTTTTTGTTAGTTTCAATTTTAAATATTTTGTCTTCTTTTTTTATTTTTGTTACTTCTTCTATTTTATATTCTACTTCATTATTTTTAACGTGTTCAAACATTTTAAAGGCTAGATCTGGTCCAGTTATGTCATCAAAACCTAAGTAATTATCTACTAAATTTGTTACATTTATTAAACCTCCTGGAGTATTTTTTTCAAGTATTAAAGTTTTTAGGCCACTTCTTTTTGCATATATACCCGCGCTCATTCCAGCGGGTCCCATACCTACTATTATCAAATCGTACATTTTTTATTCCTCCTATAAATCTACTATTTCTACATTTTTGTCTTCTTTTATATTATATAAGTATTCAAGTTTTGGCTTTCTAAGTTGAAGTAATACTAATACAAAACCTGCAATAAATAAAACTATACTCATTATTTGGGCTATTTTAAAGTATCCAAGCATTAAACTATCAGTTCTATATGATTCTATAAAGAATCTACCTATGCTATACCACATCATATAGGCACCTATTTGTTGACCTAATCTAATGTATTTTAGCTTTCTTATTACAAGTATAATTATTGCGCCTAATATGCACCAAAGAAATTCGTAATAGAAAGTTGGTACATAATAAGATCCTCCTATATTCATACCATATATTATAAATTCTGGTATTTTCATTGCTTTTAGTTTTGCAAATGTTGTTACAGGTCCGTGGGCTTCACTATTAAAGAAGTTACCCCATCTACCTAACCCTTGGGCTATTAATAAATATGGAGAAATAATGTCTAGTATTCTTAATGGTGAAACTTTATTTTTTTTGCAATATAGTATTATTGTTAAACATCCAAAAAGTAAGCCACCGTGTATTGCAAGTCCTCCTTCCCAAACTTTAAGTATTTCATCTAAGTGTTGACTATAATAAGACCACTCAAAGGCTACATAGTAAAGTCTTGCTCCAATTATACCTATTATAACTGTCCAAAATATTAAATTTGTTAAAAAATCACTTTTTATTCCAAACTTCTTTGCTTCACTTCTAATACATATATAAGCAATAATGATGCCTGTTAATATAAATACACTATACCAAGTTATTCCAAAATCTCCTATTTTAAATACATATGGATTCATAAGTACCTCCTTAATTTTGTTTCATTATTTGTCCATTTTTTATTAATGGATAACTAATTAATTTATCACTATCCAAATTTTCTTTATACATATCTACTACTGTTATTTGGCTATTATCATATGTTTTATAGTAATATAGTCCTTCATCTAAATTACAGCACGAACTATATATTGTTATTTCGTATTTACCTTCGCCCATATGAACACATCCTCTTTGTTGTTCAACTGAAGTTAGTATGTGGAAAAATTGGCTTACACTTTCAAGCTCGTCTTTACCACTAATGGAATTCATTTTAGTAAATGTGGCTTTTACAAATCTAGATAATGAGGATAAATCTCCAGGTAGACCTAAAGCACCCATACCACGACTATAAGTATCAAAAGTCAAGTCTTTAGAAAAGTTATTAACAGGTGCTTCTTTTGACAAGTGCATATAATTATTTAAGTTAAACATATGAATATCAAATGTAGAATTGTTTGTAAATACCCCAAC
>CANRKW010000083.1 GCA_947631345.1 uncultured Bacilli bacterium
ATTTCAAAAAAGTAGTTGCATCATATAGAAAAGTATGATACAATGTAATTGCTTAATAAAGATAGACAATGGTTATAGCAAATCTAACTATAAATATAGTTATTTGTATAATCAGTATATCATAGTTCTTAAAAAAGAATGTGAATTAATTTCATTGATTCTTATAATAATGAATATGAAGGGTCTAATGAATGTCCTTAAAGAAGGATTTTGCTATATTAAGCATATAATTATATGAAGAAAGAAAACTTCAGAGCAAATGGTTTTAGTAGGACTAAACTAAAATTAATTCAAACTAGAAATAGCGACTTGTCATCGTTATTTTTTTTATGTTTTATCATATAATTAAATGTTCTTGACTTTAAAAATATTTTGTAGTAACATTTTGTCTAGTTCGCTAACTAACAAAATGGAGGAATTTATGGGTAACTATAATTTATTTGATAGTATTAAAGAACTAGACAAAGCTATATTAAAGAAATTATCTATATGTGATAAATTTATACCAACACAAATGAAAATAGTGAAGTATATATTAAATAGTAAAAAGGAAGTTTCACAAAAAGATATAGAAAAAGCTTTAAATTTAAGTAAAGCTACTATTTCTGATGTAATAAATAGGATGGAAAAGAAAAATCTAATTATAAGAAAAGAAAATAATAATGATTTTAGAAGTAAATATATTACATTAAGTAGTGAAGCCTTAGATTTATTTAATGAACATAAAAAGAAATTAGAGGATTTAGAAAAAATATTAGAAAAAAATATATCTAAGAGTGAAATAGATACTTTTTATAATATAGTTAGTAAAATGATAAAAAATGTTAGTGAATAGAAAGGATTATTATGATTAAATTATTTAAAAATTTAAAAAAGAGAGATTGGTTTTTAATTTTAATTAGTTTTATTCTAATAGTTATACAAGTATATTTAGATTTAAAAATGCCAGATTATATGTCTATAATAACACAACTTGTACAAACAGAAGGAAGTAAAATGAAAGATATTTTAACTAATGGTGGTTATATGCTTTTATGTGCTTTTCTTTCATTAGTATGTGCGATTATTACTGGGTATTTAATATCTAATATATCTGCTACTTTTTCAAAAAATACAAGAAGTAAATTATTTAATAAAGTATTAGATTTATCAACTAGTGAAGTAAAAGAGTTTTCAGTTAGTAGTTTAATTACAAGAACTACAAATGATATTACACAAATTCAAATGTTTATTGCGATGGGTTTACAAATGTTAATAAAAGCACCCCTAACAGCCATCTGGGCAGTAAGTAAAATACTAAATAAAAGTTGGGAGTGGAGTGTTCTTACATTAATAAGTGTACTTATATTACTTGTATCTATTAGTATAATTTTAGTTATTGTTTTACCAAGATTTAAAATTGTACAAAAATTAATTGATAAAGTAAATACAATTATAAGAGAAAATTTAACTGGTATAAGAGTAGTAAGAGCCTTTAATGCAGAAGATTATCAAACAGAAAAATTCAAAAATGTAAATGATGACTTAACTAAAACTCAATTATTTAATCAAAAAGCTTTTGCAGTTTTAGAACCAATTATGTATTTAGTTATGTACTTTTTAACTTTAGCAATATATGTAGTAGGAATATATTTAATTAAAGGAACAGTTATTTCTGGTAAAATTAAAGTATTTGGTGATATGGTAGTATTTTCTTCATATTCTATGCAAGTTATTATGTCATTTTTAATGCTTGCTATGATATTTATGATTTTACCACGTGCCAATGTTTCTGCAGTTCGTATAAATGAAGTAATGGACAAAGAAATATCTATAAAAAATGGTAAAAAGTTAAGTAGTAAAGAAAGCGGTACTATTAAATTTAACCATGTGTATTTTAAATACCCTGATGCTTTAGAATATGTACTAGAAGACATAACATTTGAAGCAAAAAAAGGAGAAACTATTGCTTTTATTGGTAGCACAGGAAGTGGTAAATCTACATTAGTTAATTTAGTAACTAGATTTTATGATGTAACTAAAGGTGAAATATTAGTAGATGGAGTAAATGTAAAAGAATATGACTTAAATTATTTATATAGTAAATTAGGTTATGTTCCACAAAAAGCCGTTATATTTAATGATACAGTAGAAAAAAATGTAAGTTATGGAGTGGATGTTATAGATAAAACTCTAATTAATGAATCTTTAGAAGTAGCCCAAGCAAAAGAATTTGTAGAAAAAATGGACAAAAAAACACAAACACCTTTATCTCAAGGAGGTACGAATATTTCAGGTGGACAAAAACAAAGAATATCAATTGCAAGAGCAATATATAAAAATCCTGAAATATATATATTTGATGACTCATTTTCTGCACTAGACTATAAAACTGATAGTGTTTTAAGGCATGAATTAAAAAAATACACAAAAGACGCGACTAGTTTAATAGTAGCCCAAAGAATAGGTACAATTATGAATGCAGATAAAATTATCGTATTAGATAAAGGTAAATGTGTAGGAATGGGTACACATAAGGAACTTCTTAAAAATTGTGAAGTTTATAAACAAATAGCTTTATCTCAATTTAAGAAGGAGGAGTTATAATGCCAAGAAGAAATATAAGTAATGAAAAAGCAAAAGACTTTAAAAAATCTATAAAAAGACTTCTAAAAGAATTAAATCCTTTTAAAATTTTAATAATTATTGGTCTAATTTTAGCCTTTGTTTGTTCCGTTTTTTCAATTTTAGCCCCTAATAAAATCTCAGATTTAGTAAATGAAATATCTAATGGACTAAAAGTAAATGAAAAAAATATAACTCTTATTAGTGAAAATATTACTAATAGTTTAAATAATGAAAAATTATATTCTATATTAAATATAGATTTAAGTGAACAAACTATATTAGAAATAATGAATTCTACTACTATTACTGAAAGTGAAAAAGAACTATTTAATAATTTTCTTAATGATAAAGATAATATAACTACCAATATTAAAAATTTACCTAATAGTATTTTAGAATATATATTAAAAGATACAAACTATAATAATATAGTTATAACTCAAAATGAAAAAATAGACTTAATTAAAAATATGAAAATATCTAGTACATTAAGTGAAATATTATTTAGTGAATTTAGTATAGATAACACTATTATTAGTAAAAATGATCAGGCTAAGTTTATTAATATTATCAGTAGTGCTAGTAGTACTGATGTATTAAATAAATTAGATAAATTACCTAAATCTATAAAAAGTGTAATTGAACCTAAATTCAATATGAAACAAATTAAAAAGATTGTTTTATTCTTAATACTTTTATATGTATTTTCTGCACTATTTAGTTATATTGAACATATTTCTATGACTATAGTTTCTAATAATTTTGCAAATAGATTAAGAAGTAGAATTTCTAATAAGATAAATAAATTACCACTTAAATATTTTGATAAAAATCAAATAGGAGATATATTATCAAGAGTAACAAATGATGTTGATACAATTTCACAAAGTATGAACCAATCTTTTGCAACATTAGTAAGTGCAATTAGTTTATTTATAGGTACAATATTTATGATGTTTAAAACTAATTATATAATGGCTTTAACTGCTATTATATCTAGTTTAATAGGTTTTTCATTTATGTTTATAGTACTTAGTAAATCTCAAAAATACTTTATAAAAAGACAAAAATATTTAGGAGAAATAAATTCTCATATAGAAGAAATATATTCATCTTTAAATGTAGTTAAAACATATAATGGAAAAGAAAGTGCAAATAATAAATTTGATAAATTAAATAATGAAGTATATGAAGCAAATAGAAAAAGTCAATTTTTATCAGGATTAATGATGCCAATAATGAATTTTATAGGAAACTTTGGTTATGTTGCTGTTTGTATAGTAGGTGCAATACTTACAATGAGAGGTAGTATTTCATTTGGAGTTATTGTTGCATTTATGACTTATGTTAGATTATTTACAAGTCCTTTATCTCAAATCGGGCAAGCCATGACAAGTTTACAAACAACTGCAGCATCTAGTGAAAGAGTATTTGAATTTTTAGATGAAAAAGAAATGGATGATGAAGAAAGTATTACTAAAGTTTTAGATAAAAGTAAAGTTAAAGGTAATATTGAATTTAAAAATGTAGTATTTTCATATGATAAAAATAAAGAGGCAATAATAAAGAACTTTAATGTAGAAGTAAAAAGTGGACAAAAAGTTGCAATTGTGGGTCCTACTGGAGCAGGTAAAACTACAATGGTAAACTTACTTATGAAGTTTTATGAAATCGATAGTGGAGATATTATAATAGATGGAATATCTATAAATGATTTAAGAAGAAGTAATATTCATGAATTATTTACAATGGTACTTCAAGATACTTGGGTATTTGAAGGAACTATAAAAGATAATATAATTTATAATAGAAAAAATATTCCAATGGAAAAAGTAAAAGAAGTATGTGAAGTAGTAGGAATAGATCACTTTATAAATACACTTCCTAATACATATGATAGTATATTAAAAGAAAACGATAACATTTCTTCTGGACAAAGACAACTTTTAACTATTGCGCGTGGTATGATAGAAGATGCACCTTTCTTAATATTAGATGAAGCAACAAGTAATGTCGATACAAGAACTGAAGAATTAGTACAAAAAGCAATGGATAAACTTACAGAAGGAAGAACCTCTTTCATTATTGCACATAGACTTTCAACTATAAAAAACGCTGACTTAATATTAGTAATGAAAGATGGAAATATAATTGAAAAGGGAACTCATGATGAATTAATTAATCAAAATGGTTTCTATAAAGAATTATATAATAGTCAATTTGAAAACTAATTTTAAAAAGAAGAATTAAAATGTAGGTAATTCTTCTTTTAACTTACTCTAAAATTACATAACAGATTTGTTCTTTGCGTATTAGTTACTACTCACCCATAAATATAAAAAAAATAAAAAATATTAAAAAATAAAAACACAAATGAATAAAAATGTGATATTATATATATGAAGCGAGAAATCC
>CANRKW010000084.1 GCA_947631345.1 uncultured Bacilli bacterium
CTCTAACTAAATTATATAATAAATTAAAATAAAAATATAGAAGAACATCTGTTTTGTAATTGACTAAATAAAAAAGTAAGTATAAAATGAAAATATAAGAAAAGTAAAGGAGAAAGATAGATATGAAGTTAACTAGAGAATTTGTACAAAATATTGCACTGGGGGGGTAATTTAGAGGCTAATAAAACTTCATATTTTTTGCTATGCACATAATTTTTTATGTGTAATTTTTTATGTTTAAGAAAGAAGGTAAAAGAATATGAAGAAAAAATATTTAGTAGTAACATTAGTTACAATATTAATTTTAACAATTGGTGTTAGTTTTGCTTATATAAGAGGAATAATAGTAGCAAAAAATAAATCTAATATAAGTTTAAAAGTAAAAGAATTATATATATTATTTAAAGATGAAACAGAAATAAGTGAAAAAAATATAGATTTTGGATGGGAAGAAACAAAGTCATTTTCAGTTGAAAATCAAGGAGATACAACATTTTATTATAATATAATAATAGAAGACTTAATAAATACATTAGAATCAGATGGACTTCAATATAAAATAAATAGTAGTAATGGATATGATATGAAAGAATTTGAAGTTTTACCAAAACAAAGTGAAAAAGGAAATATAGTATTAGTTGAAAATATACCTATAAATGGAGAAAAAACACAAGAATATACAATAACATTTAAATATGTAGAAGATCCAGTATTAGACCAAAGTGGAGATATGGGAAAGAAATTTAGTGGAAAATTAGGTATAACTGAAGGAGAAAAACCAATTCCTACATTAGTGGAAAAAATATTAGAAGATAATGTTTTAAAAGGAACAAGAACTAATTTTGATAGTGTCCTTCCAACTGGAGCAGATGACGGAAGTTACAATGAAAGCAAAGATGCAGAAAGTGGTCTGTATGTAGAAAATAATACATTATTTACAGAAGATACAAATAATGATGGACAAGGAGAAGAAGTATATTATTTTGCAGGAAATGTAACAAACAATTGGGTTAAATTTGCTAACCTTTATTGGAGAATAATAAGAAGTAATGAAGATGGAAGCTTGAGATTATTATATGCAGGAACTTCAACAACAGCAACTGATGCTTATGCAACAAGTGGTAAGTCATTTAATTCTAATTCTACTGATCCAATGTATGTTGGGTTAAAATATGGAACAAGTGGAACTTTAAAAAGTAACAGAACAAATGATAACCCATCTACAATACTTGGAAGTGAAGATGATGAAACTACACTATATGGTTGGTATAAATCAAAGATATATGATGGTTCTGACGGAACGAATTCATATGATGATTATGTAAGTAAAACAGCAATATATTGTAACGACAGGGCGGTTGGTCATGGAACGTATGATACAGGAAGTACAACTTTCGTCTATGCAGCATATACAAGATTAAATACAAATAAAAGGCCATCATTCAAATGTGGTGTAAATGCAAGTGGAAATGTAATAGAAGGAACACAAAATGTGGCAGATAAATTCAGTGGTTCAAATGAGAGTGCCAAGTTAATATACCCAGTAGGATTAATGACAGCAGATGAAATAGTATTTGCCGGAGGAAAGTATGGTACAAATAATTCCAGTGCTTATTATTATAGAAATGCGAACGGTGGTTCGTCAACAGGAACTTATCGGTGGTGGACAGCGTCTCCTAGCGACAAGTATATCATCCATGCGGAGGTCTCCTACGTGTACGGTTCCCGCTACTCGGGCCGCTTGAACGCCAGCAGCGTCGACGATTCGTGTGCTGTTCGTCCCGTTGTTTCTCTGAAGTCTTGTGTCCTAGTGTCTGATGGAAATGGATCGAGTGGTAGCCCTTATACGTTTAGCATAGATTCCACTTGTGCATCTGCCGTCAATTAATGAGTTAGTAACACTAACTCTTTTCCTTTGTTGCAAAATAGGCAAAACTCACGTATAATATTATTAGAGGTGCAAATATGAAGTTTGATTCAGTTGAATTATCTAATATAGCTGTAAGGCAAAGTCAATATCCAACTAATAACTTACCAGAATTTCTTATAGTAGGTAGAAGTAATGTAGGTAAAAGTAGTTTCATAAATACACTTGTAAATAGAAAAAACATAGCAAGAACAAGTAGTAAACCTGGAAAAACTCAAACACTTAACTTCTATAATATAGATAATTTATGTTATTTAGTTGATGTCCCAGGATATGGATATGCTAGTGTAAGTGACAAAAAGCAAGAAAAATTTGGTATAATGATAGAAGAATATATAATGAATAGACCAAATTTAAAACACGTGTTTTTATTAGTAGATTATAGACATAAACCTACTGAAAATGACTTACTTATGTATGACTTTTTAAAATACTATAATTTATCTGTAACAATTATATGTACTAAATATGATAAAATAAAGAAAAGTCAAAGAACAAAACAAGATAAATTAATATCTTCAACATTTGACATAGCAATGGGAGATGAAATAGTAAACTTCTCTAAAATAAGCAAAGTAGGTAGAGATACAATAATAAATATAATGGAAAAAATTATAGAAGGGTAGAAACTTATGAATAAAAAGGGTTTTACATTAACAGAATTATTAGTAGTAATTTTCATAATTAGCTTATTACTCACTTTAGTAGTACCTAGTATACTATTTATAAGAAAAGCTATTAATGAAAATCTATATGAAAGAAAAAAAGAAATGATTTTATTAGATGCAGAACTTTTTGGAAAAGACCTTGGGTTTACATCTGATACTTTAATACACGTATATGATTTAGTTATAAATGATTACATATTAGCAGATGTTGACAACAAAAATGAAAAATGTACAGGAAACCACACTACAAAAGGATGCGTAACAAACCCAATAGATGACTCTAGTCTAAATGATACTCCAATATTAATTAAAAGAAACAAAAAAGGCTATGAAGCAATTTGGGAAGGTTCATTAGAAAGTCTTAATGAAAGAAATCTAGTAGAAGAATTAAAAGAAAAACTAAATTGCAACGAATTACCTTGTTATATAAAAGATGACGTAAATAACTACTTATATTATAGTGGTATTATGTGGAGAATCATAGGTTTATATGAAATAGATAACGAAACATACATAAAAATAGTAAGTGATAATAATGTAATCATTGAAGTTAAAGTTAGTGAAATCTAACTTTTTGTTTTCTTTTTGTAGTTTTTTTGGTATAATTTTGAATACGAGGAGGAATCTCTATGAAAAAAACAATATGTTTAGTTGGAAAACCTAATGTAGGAAAAAGTACTTTATTTAATAGAATTGTAGGTAAAAAGATAAGTATTATAGAAGATGTAAAAGGGGTTACAAGAGATAGATTATATTCATCTGCTTCATATAACAACATACCTTTTTATATTATAGATACAGGTGGGATTGAAGTTGAAAACACATTTAGTAATGAAGTAAAAACTCAAGTAGAAATAGCAGTAGAAGAAAGTGATACAATAATATTTGTAGTAGATGCTAAAGAAGGTATAACAAAAGATGATTTGTTTATTAGAGATTTATTAAAAAAATCAAATAAAAAAGTAATAGTAGCAATAAATAAAATAGATAATAAGTCTTCATTAGATAACATATATGACTTTTATTCTTTAGGATTTGACTATTACATAAATATTAGTAGTGAACATAATATAGGAATAGATGAATTATTAGAAGAAGCAACAAAAGGTTTTACAGCTGATATAATAGAAGAAGACAAAAGATTAAAGTTTTCTGTAATAGGAAGACCTAATGTAGGAAAAAGCAGTTTAGTAAATGCCCTTTTAAATGAAGAGAGAGTTATAGTTAGTAATATACCAGGTACTACAAGAGATTCAGTTGATACCACATTAAAATACAATAATGAAGAATATACTCTTATAGATACAGCAGGACTTAGAAAAAAAGGTAAAATATATGAAAATATAGAAAAATACAGTTTTATAAGAAGTATGAGAGCAATAGATAGAAGTGATGTTTGCATTTTAGTATTAGATGCATCTACTGGTATTATTGAACACGATAAACATATAGCAGGATATATAATAGAAAGTGGTAAAGCAGTTGTAATAGTAGTAAATAAATGGGATACAGTAGAAAACAAAGAATCAGAAATGAAAAAATGGATTAAAGATATAAAAGAGAATTTTAAATTTATGCCTTATGCTAAAGTATGTTTTTTAAGTGCAAAAACTAAGAAAAGAATAAGTTCTTTAATGCCTTTAATTTTAGAAAGTTATAATAATGCAACAAAAGAAATAAAAACAAGTGTTATAAATGATATAATAATGTCTGCTTATATGGAACAAATACCACCCTCTTATAAAGGAAAAAGACTTAAAATATACTTTACAAAACAAACTAGTACATTACCACCTAAATTTGATATAGAAGTAAATAGTAAAGGATTAATTCATTTTAGTTACAAAAGATATTTAGAAAACAAAATAAGAGAAAATATAGATTTTACAGGAACTCCTATAATATTAGATTTTAAGAATAAAGGCGAGTAACACATAAGTTACTTTTAGAGTATAATACTATTAAGGAGGGCAAATGGCTAAAGATGACTTATTTGAAAGAATAGAAAAAAAGACTAATGTAAATAAAGATACAATATTAAGTTTAGCAAGAAAATTACAGTCAGGTGACTTCAAAAATGAGAATACCTTAAGAAGTATTATAGATGAAATAAGTACTATAACTGGTAAAGAAGTAAGTAAAGAAAAACAAGATAAAATAATAGAAATGGTGGTAAATGATAAAGTTCCAAATAATATAGATAAATATATATAAAGGCCTTATAGGCTTTTTTAATTTAAGATAAGTTTCAGTTGTTAAGAAATCCTTAACAACTGAAAAATTATATTAAGAAATTAAAAAAATGTGTTATAATGTTAAGCATTTTATACTAAATTTTGAATAAGTGAAAAATTTGGTATAAATTGATTGTACCTAATTTCTGAT
>CANRKW010000085.1 GCA_947631345.1 uncultured Bacilli bacterium
ATTTTCTTCTCTATTGTATAACTCATAGTTTTCTCCATCTAATATAGTTTCTATTTCATCTTGTAATTTACTTGCATTTGTAGATTTATAATAAACTGATACATCTTCTACATTTTCTATTTTTTCAAATTCTTCATCACTTATAATTAAGATGATCTCACTATTATATGAACCTATACTAAATGGTTTTATATCAGTTACATATGCTATTTCAAACTCATATTCATTTTGGTATCTTGTAGTTTTTCCTTTTATTATATCTCCTTTTTTAAAGTCAGTTAGTTTTATAAATTTAGTTATTACTTTATTTTGTTTATCACTATATTTACTTAAAGAAGCATAATCTATTAAAATGGCTTTATCATGAACTAGATTATAATCTAAATTTAATTCTTTTAAGTATTTTTTATATTGTTCTATACCTAAACTAAATATCGTTACATACCCATCATTTTGTATATCTTCAGTAATACCCCAAAATTCATTATATTCTTTACTCATTTTTCTATCTGTATATGTAGCAGGTAAATTTTTAACTACACTAAAGTTAGTTATATTATCTAAATGTGTTGTACTTAGTATTTTTTCATGAATATCAGGTGTATCTGTAACTGTTAAACTCATATTAAAGTCAACTAAATTTAGTTCATTTCTTACTTCTTTAAAAGCCATGTCCATAAATGAAGAAAGGGCAATAAATACAGAAACTGAAACTATTAAAGATATTATAGTTGTTCTATATTTTTTCTTATTTCTTTTCATATTTTTATATGAAATTACTCCACCTATACCAAATAGTTTTTGTATTAATTTTGGTGTTTTAATTCTTTTTTTATTTATTTTTATATCAGCACTATTTCTTATAGTTTCAATTGGACTTCTTTTAGATGCTCTTAAAGCACTTCTAAACGCACTTAAATATATTGTTATAATTCCTAATATTATTGAAATTATTACTCCATAAATATTAAATTTGAATAATACTGTTGTTCTATAAGCAAAATCTCTTAAGAATATATTACTTATAATTATTAATAAGTAAGAAGCAAGTGTACCGCATATAATTCCAATAGGAATACTAATTATTCCTAAAATTGTCGCTTCAAAAAATACACTTTTCTTAATTTGCTTTTTACTTGCGCCTATACTACTTAACATTCCATATAATTTAGACTTTTCTGTAACTGAAATATCAAAACTAGTTTTTATACAAAATATAGAAGTTACAAGTATTATTAATAAAACAATAACTACTACTGGAAAAAAATCATTTGCTCTTATTGGATTATTTTCAAGCATTATTAAGTATTCATTCATATCAAATTTATATTTAGCGTTTTCTATTTCTTTTAAGTAACTATTTAATTCATCTATTGAAGCATTACCTAAATATACTTTTTCAAAAATTTTATCATCTATTTTTAATTCAAGTATTTTACTAGTTACTTTATATGCTTCTTTAGATCCCTCTTTTGTATATTTAAGATATATATCTATATTTTCATCTAAATTAGATTCACTTGTATAAGTTATAAATGTATATCCTGGTGCTTCGTAACTTTCAATATTTGTATCAGGTCTTTCAATTATTCCTACTATTTTATATGTAATAGGTTTAGTATTTATAAGGCTTTCTGATACTTGAAAAGTGGGATTCCCTTCTTCATCAAATTCTTCTACTTGAAAAGGATTATTTTGTTTTAATAAAGCGTCCCCTATTCCAAGTCTTTCTCCTACATTTAAAGTTATCTCATCTCCAATATTTAATTTTAATCTTCCATTAGTTTCTAAGTGAGATGGAATAAGTATTTCTTTTTCAGTTTTAGGTAGTCTCCCATCAATTAATCTTACAGATAAATTTTTTAAAGAAGAATTAGTCATAGCTTTTATATAAGCATAAGGTTTATATTCGTTTTTTGAATTAATTTTTGCATACCCTATATTTTTAACTATATTTAATGTTTCTATTTTTATATTATTTTTAAAATTAGTTAAATCACTAACAGGAACATCATAAACCACTGCATGAAAATCTCCCTTTATGTCTTTTTCATATTCAGTTAATGTATAAATACCACTTGCATATATAAGTGTTAAAGCAGTTATTAAGGCTACAGAAAGTACTATTCCTATTATTGTAACAATTGTTCTTTTTTTATTTAGTTTTATATTTTGTAATGTTACTTTTTTAAGTAAGTTCATTTTTTACTCCTTTACTATTTTTCCATCTTCTATTTTTATTATTCTGTCAGCTAGAAGGGCTATGTCCATATTATGTGTTATCATTATTATGGTTTGTTTTAATTCTTTATTTGTTCTTTTTAAAAGGGCTACTATTTCTTCACTAGATTTACTATCTAAGTTTCCAGTTGGCTCGTCTGCGAGGATTATTGCAGGGTTTGTAATAAGAGCACGACCTATACTTGTTCTTTGTTCTTGTCCACCAGATAATTCACTAGGTAAGTGTTTTCTTCTGTTTTCAAGCCCAAGAAGCTTTAACATATCATTTAGTTTTTCTTTATCTACTGTTTTTCCATCTAAATCAAGTGGTAATGTTATATTTTCTTCTACATTAAGTATTGGTATTAAATTATAAAATTGATAAATTAATCCTACTTCTCTTCTTCTAAATATTGCCTTTTTTTCTTCACTTAATTTACTTATATCAATTCCATCTACATAAACTTTCCCACTAGTAGGTGTATCTAACCCTCCAATTAAATGAAGTAAAGTGCTTTTTCCACTTCCACTAGCTCCTACTACTGCTATAAATTCTCCCTTTTCTACACTAAAGGACACATTATCTAAAGCAACTACTTTATTTGTACCTTTTCCATATATTTTAGTTAAATTTTCTACTTTTAATATTTCCATAATATTTCTCCTTTCATATTTAATTATATAATAAAGATGTTACAACTAAGTTACAAAAAACTAAAATACAAAAAAAGTTCTACTATTATTAGTAAAACTTTATCCAATTTTTAATTTATCTAACCTTAATTTATCAGCAATAGTAACTATAAATTCAGAATTAGTTGGTTTTGCTTTATCTATATCTACAGAGTGCCCGAATATTTCTTCCATCAAATCCCAGTCACCCCTATTCCAACTTACTTCAATCGCGTGCCTTATTGCTCTTTCAACACGAGTTACTGAAGCATCATATTTCTCTCCAATTTCAGGATACAATTCTTTAGTAATTCCACCAATTAATGATGGATTTTCATATACCATATTGATAGCATCTCTAATATATTGATAACCCTTTATATGAGATGGAATACCAAGTTCGTGTAAAATTTTTGATATCTTCATTTGCATTCCTGTATCTTGTAAATTAATTATTTCAGTGCTTTTATTTTTATTAGTAACAGCCATTATTCTTTTTTCTAACTCTTTTAAATCAAAAGGCTTTAATACAAAATATTTTACCCCAAATTCGCTTACATTTCTTATTGTTTCTTGTTCATTATAACTAGTAACAACTATAACATTAATAGGAATATTATTTTCTCTAATTTTTTCTAAAACATAAATACCATCTTTTACTGGCATTATTAAATCTAAAAGTACTACATCAATACTACTATAACTATCTTTGATTATATTCCAAGCTTCTTCTCCATTATGTGCTTCATATTTTACTTCAACTGATGTATGACTACTAAAATATTCTTTTAGCATATCCGTCATAGCTATATTATCATCTACTATTAATACTTTCTTTTTCATCATTTTTCTCCTTTTTTCTACTTTATTATATAATTTTATTATATTTTTCTAAAGTGTTAAAAAGGTCTAGTTTTGTCTAAAATAGTAGTTTTTTGTCATTAAATGAAAGTTTTATTTTAAGGATTCTATTATTGTATTTAATTCATCTATATCAGTACTATTTTTACCTAAAATTATTCCATCAGTTACTGCTAAAACTTCTCTTGCGTTTTTCTTATTTACTCCTCCTCCATATAGAAATGGTACATCTATTCCATAATGTTTATTCATATATTTTTTAATGTAATTACTAACATACTTTATATTTTGCATACTTACAGTATCACTATCAAGTCTATTTGAAGGTTCATACGCAATTAAAAGATTCTTTATACTTTGGTTATCAATACCTTTTAAATAATACTTTAACTCTTTTTTTAATGTAGACTCTTTATCATCATGCATAAGACATAATATAGTTTTAAATCCACTACTGACACTTTTAAATAATTTGTCTTTTATTTCTTCATAACTATCTAATTTTAATGTTATTCTTTCAGGGTGTCCTACTAAAGTATAGTTAACACCTAATCCTTTTAGTATTTCCAAACTAGTTTCTCCAGTATATGAACCAAAGTTATAACTATAGAAATTTTGACTTCCAATATTTAGATTTGTTCCTTTAAATAATGGAATATAAGCTATATTGGGAAGTATTAATAGATTACCATAATTTATGTTTTTTATTTTATTTATATACTCTTCTACTTCATTATAACTTAAGTAACTTTTATGATTTAATACTATTAATTTCTTTTCTGTTTCTTCTTTATTTTCTTCTTTTTCTTTATCTTTAATATTCATAATTTCTAAACTCTTTAATTCACTTCCCTCCAAATATTCTAAACTAGCTCCTCCTCCAGTAGACAAGTAATAAGGCTCATATTGATATTTTTTACAAGCACTTCCAGTATCTCCTCCACATACTATGACTTTATAGTCTTTTTCTTTTAAATGCATAAATATACTTTTAGTACCATTTTCATATTCAGCTTCTTCGTATTTTCCCATAGTACCATTTATTAATATGAGTTTATTTTTATCTAATTTTTCTATAAATAATTTTATTGTTTCTGGTCCAATATCTAAAATATGTTCTTCATATGAAATGTTTTCTACTTTTTTTATTCCATTTTCAGTTACAACATCTACTGGTAATAT
>CANRKW010000086.1 GCA_947631345.1 uncultured Bacilli bacterium
TACTATGACTTGCAATAAAATTATTACGAGAAGCAGTTTTTCTTTTGTAAATCGTTTCATAACTATCACATCCTTTCACAAAATCTTTAGTTTATTCAACCTTGGACCCCCTGAAAGTTGTGACACTAAGCCCAGTCTTGTGCTCCAAGAGGCATAATAGCATAAAAATATTATAAATGCAAATCGTGAATTTTAAGTTTTGAAACACCAATTTTCGCATATTTTGACCAATTTTAGTCAAAATTGAACCAAAATTAAAAAAGCATATAGAAAAAGTCTACCAATTTTAAAGTTTGGTAGATTTTAATTTTTTTATATTTTTTAATTAACTGCTAATTTACAACTTTCATCAACTGAAACTTCATATGGTGAATCGCTTGTTCCATTACCCCTATTTGTTGTAACACAAGACTTTAAGGAAATCACAGGTCGAATTGTTTTTTCATAATAAGGACGATCAGGGATAGCCCAAAACATACCCATATCAAAAAAATCCTCAAAATACCAACTCATATTGTCCACATAAATTACCATCTCTCCTATTCCATCTGCTTCACCCCAATATGATGGAGTCATAAACCAATATGATAAATTTAGACCAGCTACATAATTATCTAAACTATTTTTGTTATAGTATCCACTTGCATAAAGTGGAGAGGATCCAGAGTCGCCCGCATATACAACTTCATCACTTGTTATTAATCCAACTGGAAATTTTAACTCACCATTTCCACCTGAAGATTTATTAGTACTGAATTTATCAGCAACGTTTTGTGTTCCTTCTATAACATTTCCATTTTTATCAACCCCGCACTTAAATGATGGATGCACATCATGTAAATTTTCATAATCGGATAATCTGTAATAACTCGCAAAATTAAAGGGTTCGTAGGGTAGTGTTGAATATGAATCACCAGGAGCAACTGCCCTATCATTACAATATATTGCTGTCTTGCTTACATAATCATCAAATCCTAAATCTTGTATTTTATTTTTATACCACCAATTTAATGAGCCTTCATCTGTTCCTTCATCACTACCTAATATTGTAGAATTGTGAGTATTTAATCTATTGCTTTCTAAACTTCCACTTTCTCCATATTTTAGTCCAACGTACATTGGATCCTCTTCTTCATATTCATTAAATGCCTTTTCACTTATGTAACCACTTTCTGTATCTGGTGTTTCACCTGCAAATAATAATCTTATTCCTCCATCTTCATTTGTTCTTATAATCCTCCAGTAGTAATTAGCAAATTTAACCCAGTTGTTTTTTACATTTCCAGCAAAATAGTATACTTCTTCTCCTATTCCATCATTATTTGTATCTTCTGTAAATCTTGTATCCTCTTCTTTATATAATCCACTTTCTGTATCTTGACTTTCATCGTATTCACCATATTCACCAGTTTCATCGTCATATTCTACAAAAGGTAATGCATTAGAAAAATCTGTTCTTGTTCCTTTTAATACATTATCATTTATTATTTTTTCTGCTAATTTTACTTTTTCTCCTTCTTCTTCTCCTTCAGTTATACCTAATTTTCCACTAAATGTTTTTCCCATATCACCACTTTGGTCTAATAATGGGTCTTCAAAATATCTTAATGTTATTGTATATTCTTGTGTTTCTTCCCCATTTATAGGTATATTTTCTACTAATATTGTATCTTTTTCTACACTTGATTTTGGAATACTTTTAAATTCTTTCATATCATATCCATTACTACTATTTATTTTATATTGTAGTCCATCTGATTCTAATGTATTTATTAAGTCTTCTATTATTATATTATAGTAAAATGTTGTATCTCCTTGATTTTCAACTGAAAATGACTTTGTTTCTTCCCATCCAAAATCTATATTTTTTTCACTTATTTCTGTTTCATCTTTAAATAATATATATAATTCTTTTACTTTTAAACTTATATTAGATTTATTTTTTGCAACTATTATTCCTCTTATATAAGCAAAACTAACGCCAATTGTTAAAATTAATATTGTAACTAATGTTACTACTAAATATTTTTTCTTCATATTCTTATACCTTCTTTCTTAAACATAAAAAATCACACATAAAAATTTATGTGCATAGCAAAAAATATGAAGTTTTTTTAGCCTCTAAAATACCCCCCCCGGTGCAAAATATTGTACAAATTCTCTAGTTAACTTCATATCTATCTTTCTCCTTTACTTTTCTTATATTTTAATTTTATACTCACTTTTTTATTTAGTCAATTACAAAACAGATGTTCTTCTATATTTTTATTTTAATTTATTATATAATTTAGTTAGAGCACTTGACTTTTTCAAAGGTTGAGTGTCATAAGACATTACTCTAAGCTGTTAAGGCTTAGTGTTTTTATTACTTCAATCATATTAACCAACTTAATGATTACTATGACTTGCAATAAAATTATTACGAGAAGCAGTTTTTCTTTTGTAAATCGTTTCATAACTATCACATCCTTTCGTAAAATCTTTAGTTTATTCAACTTTGGACCCCCTGAAAGTTGTGACACTAAGCCCAGCCTTGTGCTCCAAGAGGCATAATAACATAAAAATATTATAAATGCAAATCGCGAATTTTAAGTTTTCAAACACCAATTTTCGCATATTTTGACCAATTTTAATCAAATTTAAACTAAAATTAAAAAAGCATATAGAAAAAGTCTACCAATTTTAAGTTTTGGTAGATTTTAATTTTTTTAGATTTTTTTCTCTAATTAACTGCTTTTGCACAAGAAGAATCTATACTAAATTCATATGGGGTATCACTTGTTCCATTGCCATTTGTTACTTTAACACAAGATTTTAGAGAAATTACAGGACGGACTGCCATCAAGCATGTAACATTATCGTAGTTTAGAGCTCCCGGTGTCGCTCCAAAGTGTCCTTCTGTTCCAGAGCCATAGAATGCAATTGCCCCAAAAGCATACCAAAATCCTGGAGTCGCCAACCACCATAAATTTGTACCTGTTGAAGAATTACCCCTAGCGTTTTTATAATAATAAATATTTGAGTTACCATAGAAATGTCTACTTCCGGCATATATTATTTCATCCGCTGTCATTAATCCCACTGGGTACTTTAACTCCCCATTTCCACCAAAAAAATTATCTGCGCTGAATTTATCCGCTACATTTTGTGTTTTTTCTATTAGATTTCCATTTATATCTAATCCACATTTAAAAGATGGTCTTTTATTTGAAACTAACCTTTCTGATGGCACATACTGGAAATCACTAGTTAGCGAATACGGCCCAGAACCAACAGCTCTATCATTACAATATATTGCTGTTTTACTTACATAATCATCATATGAGTTTATTCCATCATTTCCATTTAAGATTTTACTAACATACCACCAGTTTAGTGAGCCTTCGTCTGTTCCATCATCATTTCCAAGAATTGTAGAGTTATGTGTATTTAATCTATTGCTTTCCAAACTTCCACTTTCTCCATATTTTAACCCTACATACATTGGATCATTATTTAATTCATTAAATGCTCTTTCACTTATGTACGCACTTTCTGTTTCTGGTGTCTCCCCAGCATATAATAATCTTATACTTCCATCTTCATTTGTTCTTATTATTCTAAAGTATAATCCAGCAAAATATACCCAGTTGTTTTGTACATTTCCTGCAAAATAATATACTGTGTTTTTTGTCCCATCTTCTATAAAGCCACTTCCTATTTCTTCTTTATATACACCACTTTCTGTATCATTTTCTAAACTATAGTTTTCGTCATTTCCATTACTTGGTAAAATGTTTTCAAAGTTAGTTCTTGTTAATGTATTACTACAAGTTCTTTCCATTGCTTCATATATTGTTTCTCCCGCATTTGCTTTAAATTCACACAATGTTGGTTTTACACCTTCTGTTATATATAAGTTTCCACTAAAGTTTTTACCCATATCGTCACTTTGGTCTATTTCGTCTGTTTTTAGGTATTTTAGTTCTATTTTATATGTTTGCATTACTTGTGTTTCTATTGGTATATTACTTGCTAAAACTGTATTTTGTTCTTCTAAACTAATTGGAAGTGGAACAAAATTCTTCATATTATAACCATTATCACTTGTTATTTTATATAATAATGTTCTACTTTCTAATTCATTTAGTAAGTTTTCTATTATTATATTAAAGTAATATGTATCATTAGTTTTATTCTCTACTGTAAATGTTTTTGATTCTTCCCATCCTGCTGTTAGATTTTGATTATTTATTTCTAATTCGTCATTAAATATTATTTGTAATCTATCAGCTATATTAATTACTATATCTGAACCTATTCCTGTTATTTTACCTGTAAAATATGCTACACTTAATCCTATACCTATAATTAAAATAAACACTGTTCCAACTATCATATATTTTTTATTCATAAACTTCTCTTTCCTTTCCAACATAAAAAATACACATAAAAATTATGTGCACAGCAAAAAATATGAAGTTTTATTAGCCTCTAAATTACCCCCCCCGGTGCAATATATTGTACAAATTTTCTAGTTAACTTCATATCTATCTTTCTCCTTTTATTTTTCTTATATTTTCATTTTATACTTACTTTTTTATTTAGTCAATTACAAAACAGATGTTCTTCTATATTTTTATTTTAATTTATTATATAATTTAATTAGAGCACTCGACTACTTCTAAGGTTGAGTGCCAAATGGCCTCACTAAGTTGTCAGACTTAGTGTTTTTATTGCATCTATAATATTAACCAATCTCATGATTACTATTACGAGCAATAAAATTATAATGAGTAGTAACTTTTCTTTGTTAAATCTTTTCATTTTATCACTTCCTTTTCACGAACCCCCTGTTTTTTTCAAAACACCAAAGCCCCCAAAAATTTCATGACACTAAGCCCAGTCTTGTGCTCCAAGTGGCATAATAGCATAAAAATATTA
>CANRKW010000087.1 GCA_947631345.1 uncultured Bacilli bacterium
AAATACATTTAAAATTAATATAGGGTTATGTTTAATAGGGGTTATAATGGGAGAATTTTTAACTAGTAAGGCTGGTATTGGTTATTTAATTTTGTATGGTAGTCAAGTATTTAATTTAACTTTAGTAATGAGTGGTATAGTAGTTCTTTTAGTTTTATCACTACTACTTTATAATTTAATTACATATATAGAAAAACATTTAGATTTTTAAGGTCTAAATGTTTTTATTCACTAAAATTTGGATTTGCTTCTGGAGCTATTTCTTCTGGTATAAATTCGCCTCTTGCAGATATTTGTGTTACAAAGTATTTTCCTTGAGCATCATTTAATGCCTCATCTTTAAGCCAAGAATATAACTTAAATGTTTTTTTCTTTCCACTAGCTATTTTTATGTTTTCAGCAATCGCGTGAACTGTTTTATCATTAACATTTTTTGCTGTTTCACTATAAGTTTTTATAGTTGGTGTGCCACCATCTTCTCCTATTGCTATTTTGATTTGATCTTCTTCTACCGGTTGTGAATATTCAATACTTAAACTTGGGTCACCTATTGTATTTTGTACATTATATGTTGAATTTGCATCTTTTTCCAAATATAATGTTACATATAAATCTAACTTACCTGTATTTTCTAAAGTAAATGTATATGGGGTTAAAGCATCCCAGTCAGTAGCAATTACTGGATCTTTTTGTGGATATATTGGAACATAAGAAGTTACACCATCTACAACTTTTTTACCTATTATATTATCTATATTAGTTTCAATTTCATCACATTTTTCATTAACACAGAAAGCCATTTGAATATCTCCAAATGTAATTGTATTTTTTTCTCCATTAGCTTCTACTTTAAAAATTGCATAAGAAAATGCAAAAAACACTATTGATACTAATAATACTGTAACAATGGTAATACTTATTTCTCTTTTAATTAAATTATCTAATTTCATATTATCACCACTAGTTTCTTACTTTCTAAATAATATTTTATAATAATTTCAATTATTAATCAAGTGCTAAAGAAAAGAAATGTATTAAAAATTACATTTCTTCTACATAAAATGTCATATTAACATCATTAAAAATATCTTTATTTAATGTTTCATTAGATAAAAACACATATAACTTATATTTATTAGTGTGATAAGCTTTTATTTCATCTTCATAAATTTTATAATATACGTCTTTTCCTTTATAAAAATGTTCAAAATCATTTAATTTAAAAATCTTATTATCAATTTTTAATTTTAGATATTTATTATTTATATTATTATCAATTTTTAAATATATCTCAAATTCCTTTTTTATTTTTAAATCATTATTTATCTTTAGTTCTATATTTGTTTTATCTTTGACATTTTCATCTTTTTCTATTTTTAATTCTTTAATATTATTAGTTAGTTCTAATTCTAATTTTTTATTCATATTTGAATATGCATATGCTATTTTAGCTTGCTGTTCTACATTTATGTTTTTCCATACAATAGAAGAAGCAAATATTAATATAGATACTAAAATTATTTCTATAATTAATCCATTTATTTTTTTATCAACCATATTTTTCCCCTTAAATATGTTTTAATTATACCATATTAAGTACAATATGTCAATTAAAAAAACAAATATAAGTTTTTACTTTTTATTTGTTTTTGATGTTTTCTTTGTACTTTTTTTAGGTGTTCCTTCTTCATCTTCTTGTATACTTCTTGCATAGTCAATTTTGCTTTTTACTTTTATTAGTTTTACTAATTTTATTATATCATAAATTATGATTCCTAATGCTGGTATTAAGATTACCATTAACCAGCCACCTTTACTTGCTAAAAAGAATTGTATTCTTCCTAACTGTGGTATTACAAATCTTACTGTACCTATTACATTATCTTCATAAATTATCTCATCATCTACTACTGGATTTGCGTCTCCCTTTGTTCTAAATGTTATTCCTCTGTTAGTTTCAAACTTTTCAACTACTCTGTGGGTTACTGGTGTTGTACCAAATATTTGAGTTTTTGAACTGTAATATGAAATTATATCTCCTATTTTAATATCTTTAGGATCTTTTTTTACTACGAATACAACATCATAAACTTGTATATCAGGTGTCATACTACCACTTATTATTGTATAAAGTCCTAGTGGGGTTTTGTCTCCTCTCGCTTGGGCTACTTTATTTATAACTAAATATCCGACTAAAAAGAAAGCAATTATAATTAATATTGACATTGCACACCAAGAAATTGTCTTCATTATAAAGTTTAAAACTTTGTACCCTTTCTTATTCTTCATATCTTTCACCTACTATAAATTATTATAATAAAATTTTTTGATTTATACAAGACATATATACTTATTTTTTGTTATTTTTAGAATATATGCAACCACAGAAATTTTGTCTATATAAGTTATATTTTTTTGATAATTCTATTGATTTTTTGTATCCTTCACGTTTTTTAAAATCACTATATAAATATTTTATATTCATTTCTTTTTCTAAATAACTTCCTATTTTATTTAGAATCTCACTATTTTTATAAGGACTTACTGTTAAAGTTGTACCAAAATAATCAAAATTGTGTTCTTTTGCTAATTCTGCTGTTTTTTTTAGTCTTAATAAATAACATTTGTGACATCTTTCTTTTCCTTCTTCGCATTGTTCTAGTCCTTTTACTATAGTTTTGAATTTTTCATTTTCGTAGTCACAATCTAAAAATTCGATGTTTTTGTTTAATTCTTTTATTAATCTTTTTTGTTCTTCTTTTCTTTTTAAGTATTCTTCATATGGTTCTATATTAGGATTATAATAAAGAATTGTGATTTTAAAATATGGATATAATCTTTCTATTACACTAGAAGAACAAGGAGCGCAGCAAGAGTGAAGTAAAAGGGTAGGTGTTTTTCCTTCATTTTCTTTTATTATTTCTATTAATTTATTATCATAATTTGTTTTCATAAAAGACTTATTTTTTAGCATCTTCTTTCTTTCTTAGTTCAGTGTTTAGTATTCTTTTTCTTAATCTAAAACTTTTTGGTGTTACTTCTACTAATTCATCTCTATTTATATAATCTAAAGCCATTTCTAAAGTTAAGACTTTTGGTCTTTTAAGAACGACTGTGTGATCTTTACTTGCACTTCTTGTGTTTGTTAGATTTTTTGATTTTACAACATTAACTGCTAAATCGTTATCTCTATTGTTTTCTCCTACTATCATGCCTTCATATACTTCTGCACCTGGTTCAATGAACATTACACCCCTATCTTCTAATGCACCAAGGGCATAAGCTGTTGCTTTACCATTTTCCATTGAAACTAATACTCCAAGTTTTCTTTCTCCAACAATGCTGGTTGTAAGTGGTCCATATTCTTTAAATGTGTGATTTAATACACCATAACCTTTTGTTAAAATTAAAAATTCGTTAGTGAAACCTATTAAACCTCTAGATGGAAGTACATATTCTAGTTTTGTTGTTGTATCTGATGCTTTCATATTGACCATTGTACCATTTCTACTTGCCAAACTTTCTATTACAGCACCAACTGTGTCATTTGGAGATTCAATTAAAACATCTTCATATGGTTCGTATTTTATTCCATTTTCTTCTTTTATTATTACTTCTGGCTTTGATACTTGTAGTTCGAAACCTTCTCTTCTCATATTTTCAATAAGAATTGATAAATGTAACTCACCACGGCCTGATACTATGAAACTTTCTCTATCATTTTGTTTTACTCTTAATGATACATCTCTTTCTAATTCTTTATTTAGTCTTTCTTCTATTTTTCTTGCTGTTAATAAAGTTCCTTCTTTACCTGCAAAAGGGCTAGTGTTTACACCAAATGTCATTTGTAGTGTCGGTTCTTCAATTTTTAATATTGGTAATGGGTTAATATTGTTAACATCACATATAGTTTCGCCAACTTCAATGTCTGGTAAACCTGAAACACCTACTATTTCTCCTACACTTGCACTTTCTATTTCAGTTCTTTTTATACCCATAAATCCAAATAGTTTTTGCACTCTAAATTGTTTTGTAGTTCCATCTAATCTTGCACAGGATACCATATCTCCGACTTTTATGCTTCCATTTGATATTACCCCTATACCCATTCTGCCTACATAGTCGTTGTAGTCTAATAATGCTGGTTGAAGTTGAAGTGGTGCGTCTATTTTTCCAGATGGTTCAGGTACTTCGTTTATTATTGTTTCAAAAATTGGTTCCATTGTGTGTTCTTGTGTAGTTAAATCTTCACTATAACTTGAAGTTCCATTTAAGGCACTGGCATATATAACTTTAAAATCAACTTGTTCGTCTGTTGCACCTAAATCTATAAATAATTCTAGAACATCGTCAATTACTTCATTTATTCTTACATTAGGTCTATCTACTTTGTTTATTACTACAATTGGTTTTAGGTTTGCTTCTAAGGCTTTTTTTAGTACAAATCTTGTTTGAGGCATTGTTCCTTCTCTTGCGTCAACTAAAAGAATTACACCATCTACCATATGCATTATTCTTTCAACTTCGCCACCAAAATCGGCGTGTCCTGGGGTATCAACTATGTTTATTTTGTAATCTTTGTACATTACACCAGTTGTTTTTGCAAGTATTGTTATACCTCTTTCTCTTTCAATATCATTTGAGTCCATTACTCTTTCTTCGTGTGATTCATTATCTCTAAATGTACCACTGTATTTTAATAATTCATCAACTAATGTTGTTTTTCCATGGTCTACATGGGCAATTATTGCAACGTTTCTAATTTTCATTTTTTTCACCCTCTTTAAAAGCCTTATGTATTATATCAAAATGAGGGGGTGTTGTAAAGCAAAAAATTTGCGTTCACTTTGCGTTTTTTTCATAAAATTTTCAACGA
>CANRKW010000088.1 GCA_947631345.1 uncultured Bacilli bacterium
ACATAACCCTATATTAATCTTAAATGTATTTATTATTTCTTTAATATTACTGGGTATAACAGCATATCTTAATATATCAATTTTATTAGCCCCAAATGTTTTAAGTATTTTAATTCTAGAAGAATTTGTATTTTTAAACCCTATCACAATAGACTGAATACTAACAATAACAGAAATAAAAACAGCCATAAAAACAATACTTTTTTGATTAGCCCCAATCCAAATAATCATAATTGGTCCTAAAGCAACTTTTGGTAAACTATTTAATATAACTAAATAAGGTTCAACTATTTTATATAAACTATCACTTTCATAAAGAATAATACTTATAATAAAACTTAAAAAACCAGTAACAGAAAAAGCTATCAACACTTCTTTTAAAGTAACCCATATATGATAAAGAAGATTTCCATTTTTAAATAAATCATATATAGTAGAAAATATTTTACTAGGATAACTTGTAATAAAAGTATTAATAACATCTCTTCTAGCAAGAATTTCCCACATACTTAATATTATAACACCTATAAATATTTGAAAAAATCTAATTAAAAATTTCTTTCTTTTGTATTTTTTTATAAATAATTCTTGCTTATTCATCAATATCCCTCCATAATAAGTCATAGTAATATGTAAATTTACTATCTTTTCTATTATTAATTGGAGTAGATTTATTATTAAGTTCTATATCATAAACATTTTTAACCCTACTAGGTCTTTTAGAAAGCACAACAACCTTACTAGCCATACTAATTGCCTCCGCAATATCGTGTGTAACCATAATAGCCGTTATATTTTCTTCTTTAATTATTTTATAAACATCATCACTTATTTTAAGTCTAGTTTGATAATCTAATTGAGAAAACGCTTCATCTAAAAATATCAAATTAGGTTTAGTAGCAAGTGTTCTAATTAAAGCTACTCTTTGTTTCATACCACCAGATAAACTACTTACTTTTTTATCTTTGAACTCACTTAAACCATACTTATCTAATAAAGAATTAACATACAAAGAATTTTCTTTATCTAATTTTCCCTCTATTTTTAACCCCAAAACAGCATTATCATATACACTAAGCCACGGAAATAAAGCATCTTCTTGCAACATATAACTAGTTTTTATACCATCACTAAATTTAAAACTACCAGAATAATCTTTATCTAAACCAGAAAGAATATTCAAAATTGTAGACTTACCACATCCACTCGAGCCAATAATACATATAAATTCCCCTTCTTTAACATCAAGAGAAAAGTTACTAATAGCTTTCACTTCTCCATTTAAACTATTGTAACTTTTAGATAAATTTTTAATAGACAAAATATTATTCATTAAAAGAATTATCCACTAATATATTAAAGTCAACTCTTTTAGTTAAAGCATTATTGTATTCCATTAAATCAAGTAAATTATTATATGCGTCTTCATTTATATATGTATTATCCCACCAAGAATCTGCTTCTTTATATCTATTAACAGCCATTTCTAAATCTTTAAGTGATGTATCTGGAAATTCACTTTTAATGACATTAGCAATAGTTTCACTATCATTTTCTTTTACAAATTTAAGTCCTCTATTTATAGCATTAGTGAATTTTTTAATTAAATCTTGATTATTTTTAATAAAGCTTTTTTTAGCATTAAAAACTGTATATGGAACTTCTCCACTCATAAGACCTAAACTAGCAAGAACACAACCATAACCTTCATTTTCAAGTGTTAAAGCATTAGGTTCAAACAAATTAACAAAATCTCCTTGTCCACCAATATATGCTTCACTTAAAGAAGCAAAATCAACAGAATTATCTATAATAACATCACTACTACTAAGCCCACTTTTATATAAGGCATATTGGAAAACCATTGAAGGCATCCCACCACTTCTTCCGACTAAAACACTTTTTCCCTTAAGCAAGAAAGGGGTAAATTTATCTTTTAAGTCACAACTACCTACTAAAAATTGTCCATCTCTTTTAGTTAAACTAGAAAAATTAACTAGATAATCTTTTTCGTTATTTTCGTAAACATATAAAGTAGCCTCTAGTCCACTAAGTCCAATATTAGCATCTCCTGATAAAACAGCCGAACTTACTTTATCTGCTCCACTTGTTAAAATAACATCTAAACTAATACCTTCATCTTTAAAATAACCATTATGTATACTTACATAAAATGGTGCATAAAATACACTATGGGTAACTTCTGCTACTACTATTTTATCCTCATTTTCACTTTTTTCTCTTTTAAAACCATAAAATATACCTATAAAAGCAAGTAACCCAATACAAATAGTTAAAACCCATAAACTAACTTTTTTCAAAACATAACCTCTCTTTCTAGTTGTAGTATATGTCTTTATACTAATAAAGTGCAAAAGAAAAAGTGTAAAAACTTACACTTACTTAATATTGCTACTTTTAAAAGATATTTGCATTCCTTTTTCTTCCACATCGCTTTCCATAACTTCAAGCATATTTTGATAAAAGAAAGTGTCTTCTAGTGGTATATTTTCTTCTGGTCTTATTGGATCGTAATATTGGTTACCACCCTTTACTAAAATAACTGGATTATGACTTCTTCTATCTAAAGTAGAAGTGCAGAAACTGCAATAATTATGTCTTGGTTTACCATATATAGAGCTTTGTCTATCTTTATCTATATTATCAACATAATAAAGGAATTTAACTATACTTTCATATAATGGTCCACTTGTACAATTGATATTTTTTGTATAAGTTCCATAAGTCCAAACATCAAATTGACTTTTTGCTGTAAAATGTTCAAATAGACCAACTTTACCTTTAATACCCATTATATTTCTAACATAATCACACCATCTACTATCTTTACATCTATTATATAAAGCACTTGCAACATTTAAAGCTTCATTGATTCTATCTGCATCTTCTTTTCCACCTTTTCCTTCAGATATAATACCAGCAACTAAAATATCATATTCTTCTCTTGTTAAATCAAACTTTATTAAAGTATAATCAATCATATCTTCGATAGTTACTTCTTTATATGGCTTTTTAATATGAACACGAACTGGTCTTATAACTCTTTTAGGTTCTTTTTTAGTTTTAAAATCCTTATCTTTAACAATATCTAAATTATTTATAAATTCTAAATAATTAGTTTCAGATATATAGCTATCTAAAATAGTTTGATCTTCTTCGCTTAAACATTCATTTTTAAGCATTTCTAGTTCTTCTTTTAATAAAATTAATTTAGTTATAGAAGTACTAGTAGTTTCACTTTCTTTGTTTACTTTTTTATAACTTGATGATGCTATATTCATAACAAGTAAAAAAGAAACAATACTTATTAATATATTTTTTCCATATTTTTTCATACATTTCCCCCTTAAAAACTCGCTTATTATACCATAAAAAGTACAAAAAGTCAACAATTTTGTACAAAATTTACAACAATATAATAAAAAAGAAAGATGTGATAAAAATGTTATACAAAATATTAAGAGTAGTAATAACTATATTAATGAAGTTTTTTTATAAAATTGAAGTTGTAAATAAAGAGTTATTAGAAAACCCTCCATATATATTAGCTGGTAATCACACTAGTAATTTAGATGCTTTCTTATTAATTTCTTCTAATAAAAACAAAATAAGATTTTTAGCTAAAAAAGAATTGTTTAACCCAATTTTAAAGCCTATATTATTAAAAATGGGTGTAATAAAAGTAGATAGACAAAAGAAAAACAAAGAAGCAATTGATACAAGTATTGATGCTTTAAAGAATAATGAAATAATATGTATATTTCCAGAAGGCACAATAAACAGAACAAAAGACACGATTTTACCATTTAAGTATGGAGCAGTTTCAATAGCAAAAAAGACAAATAAAAGAATAGTACCATTTATAATAATTGGAAAATACAAATTATTTAGAAAAAGCATAAAAATCCAATTCTTAAATCCAATTTTTATAAATGATGAATTAAATATAGAAAATGAAAGATTAATGAATATTATAAAGGAGAACTTAAAAAATGAAAATTTGGTATAGAATATTTAAAATTATATTAAGTCCAATATATAAATTTTATTATAATCCTAAAATTTATGGTAAAGAAAACCTAAAAATAGATGGTCCATTAATAATAGCTGGTAATCATATACATCTAATGGATCAATGTAATGTAATAATATCTACAAATAAAGTTATAACTTACTTAGCAAAAAAAGAGTATTTTTTAAATCCAAAAACAAGATGGTTTTTTAAAATGGTAGGTTGTATTCCAGTAGATAGAAGCAAAAAGGATGAAAATGCAAAAATAAAAGCGATAAATGTTTTAAAGAATAAAGGTGTAATTGGAATATTTCCAGAAGGAACAAGAAACAAAACAAATGAAAAACTGTTACCTTTTAAATATGGAGCAGTAAAAATGGCGGAATATTCAGATGCTTATATAGTTCCTTTTGGAATAACTGGAACTTACAAATTTAGAAGTAAAGATTTAAAAGTCAAATTTGGAAAACCTTTTAAAGTGACAGATTTAAGTCTAACAGAAGCAAATGCACTTTTATTTAATAAGGTTAAAGACCTAATTGATGAATTAAATAATATGTAAAGTAATAAGAAAACTATTAAAAAAATAGGCGAATTTTGTTATAATTAAAGAAAGTATTATATAAAGGAGGTGCCTATGAAGAAAATAGTTCTTTTATTTACTAGTTTTGTCCTTCTTTTCGCGTGTGTTAAAAACATATATGCATTAGATGGCTATACAATAGATTCAGGGGTAAATGTAAGAAAAGAGCCAAATGTTAACAGTGAAGTTGTAGGCTTCATTGATTATGCTATGACACCTCTTGATTTAGTAAG
>CANRKW010000089.1 GCA_947631345.1 uncultured Bacilli bacterium
CCTCATTTTACTTTTCATCTTATTAGTTATATGATATACATCATATCCTAACCTTTTCAGTTAGGAACATTTCACACATCACCTATAATTATTATACAAAATTTTTTATAAGAAAAAAAGACTATTACATTTGTAATAATTCTCATATTTTTTTAAATTCTTACGATTTTTCCTACTTATAAAATAAATCACTATGGCTGCCAATTGCAAAAAGTAACAAAATTAATTTATCATCTTGTATTTTATACACTAATAACAAGTCTGGTGTAATGTGACATTCATTGCAATCTTTAAATGTCTTATCATTTATCAATTTATGATTCCTATATTTTTCTTCTAATTTTCCACCATTTGCTAGAACATTTAATACTTTTAAAAAACTATGTTCATCTTTGCCTTGCTTTAATACTTTTTTAAACTCTTTTTTAAACCGACTTGTATATTGTACGTGATATTTTGTATTTTTTAAATCAAACATTACGACTTTAGGTCCTTTAGCATTTCATACATATTTGTATAACTTTTCGATTTGATTTTGCCACTTAATATGTCTTCTCCCTCTTGTATAGCCTCTAATAGTTCTTTACTTGGCTTAGGATTTACTACCTCAAATGGTACTCCATCTTTATTAATTAATTGTTTTATTGCCATATTTATGTATGTACTCATATTTAATCCTAATTTTTTTAATATACTACTCGCAATTTCTTTGTCACTTTTATCTATTTGAACACTAATTGCTGTTGTTAAATTTTCCATAAAACACCTCTTTTCATAGTTAAAAATATAACATTTTTTATAAACTTAGTCAAGTTGATTTATATAAATTATATTATATTTTATATAAATCTAATATATATTATGCATATATTGTAAATAAATATACAAAAAAACAAGTTAATTTTACTTGTTTAATTACATCATATTTTAAAATTTTGTTAATTTGAAAATAAATTATCTAACTTTTCTTTTATAGATTTATTATATTCATCTAATTTATTGCTTTCTCTTTTAGTTTTCTTTTTATATTTTTTTAAATATTCTACTGTATCTATTTGTCCTTTAACTAAATTACAATACTTTTCTAAATGTTTAGGTATTAATACATCAAGTCCTACAAAAAGTGCTTCTAATATAACCATTCCTTGTCCTTCATATCTACTTCTTAAATAGAATAAATCCATTACTTTC
Organism: uncultured Bacilli bacterium; assembly: GCA_947631345.1. The sequence goes on from CANRKW010000089.1 coordinate 1,192, forward strand.
ATATATTTAAAAGGGTTATTTGTACTTCCTAAAAATGTTACATAATTATCTAAATTTAATTTATTTTTTAATTTTATAAGTTTTCTTTTATCTTTTCCATCACCTATTATATATAAATGAAAGTCAGTTCTATATTTAGTTAAAATACTTATATCTTTAAGCATTAAATCTATTCCTTTTTGATGACATAATCTTCCTACTGTAACAATATTTAATTTGTTTTTATCAATTTTTAAATTTGATTTTTCTTTTAATTTATTTTCAATTTCAAGTGTATCTATAAAATTTGGAATAGTTAAATATACTTTATCTTTAAAATTATATTTTTCTTTAAAACTTTCTAAAGCACCTACTGATACTGAAACAAAGGTATCAAAATATTTATATTTTTCTTTAAAGAAAAAATGTAGTATTTTATATTTTATTTCTTCTTTTAATTTTATTAATATATCATTATGAATCCATATTATATGTTTTTTTGCTTTAGTTTTTAAGGCTAGAATAGATGTGTGCATTTGGTATGAATCATAATCTATACTTATATCATATTCTTTATTTATATTTTCATTATATAATTTATATGCAAGTTTAAATGGTATAAATTTAAGTATGTAAGGAGCAGGGCTCAAATATATTATATTTACATTTAAGTCTTCTTTAAAAAAGTTATTATTATTAAATACATATAAATCTATATTATATTTAGTTTTATCTATATTTTTTATTAAATTTATAACTGACTTTTGTATTCCACCTAGTGATAAATCATTTATAAATATTGCAATATTTTTCATTAATACTCCTTTAATTTGAATCAATAAAGTTTTCTATAAGTTTTACCATATTTTCAGTATTACTTTGATATTTTTTTGGTTTAAATATCATTGCTTCTTTTAAGGCTATATCTAACTTATTTACTTCTTTTAATGGAATTATATAACCCATTTCACTAAATTTTTTTATTATTTCTAATTGATGATTATTTACTGCTTCTTTATATTTTTGAAGTCTTGGGGCTACTATTACAACTTTTCCTGCATTTAAAGAATCAATTATTGTTCCTACTCCAGCATGCGTTATTACTAAAGAAGATTTTTTTATTAATTTTGTATATTCTTCTTTAGTGAAAAAATTAGTTACTTTCATTAAATCACTTGTAAATTTTGAATTACCACTTTGTACTATAACTTCATCTTTTATATTACCTTTTTTTATTTGTTTTTCTACTTCTTTTAGTAATCTATCAAATGGTACATCTTGTGTTCCAACTGTAACAAATATCAATATATCCACCCCCCATAAACTGCTTTATCATAGACTTTTAGCATGCTTTCCCATTGTACTATAAATAAATCTGCAAATTTATATACTATACTTCCAGTAAGACTTTTTGTTTCACTGTTTGCAAATGTTTCTATATATATTATTTTACTTCTAAATAGTTTACCTATTAAACACATAGGGCCTGCTGTGTGAGCACCAGTTGTAATAATAAATTTTGGTCTATATAAAATATAATAGTAAAAACTTTTTATAACATTTATTAATAACTTAAATGGGTAACTAATCGGGTGTTTTCTAGTTCCATAAACTAAATATTTAGTATATTTTTTTCCATAAGTTGTTACTAGTTCTTTATTTGTAGGTGTATTTTCAGTTATTAACATAAATGGGTATTTTTTAAACATACTTTTTAACATTAATAATTCATTTAAGTGTCCACCAGTACTAGATATAAACATTACTTTTTTTGTACTTCTGTTTTCTAGTGATTTAAGTAGATTTAACCATTGTTTTTTTACTTTTTCTGTTTTATAGTCTTCTACTTTTTCTAGTGATTTTTTACTTAAATTGGACATTTCTTTTTTATTATTTAAAAGTTCTATTATAGTGTTAGCAAATAGAATTTTATCTCTATTTTCTATAAGTACGCCAGTATTATTTTCAAGTAAAAGTCTTACACTTGGTGTATCAAAAGATACAATAGGTAGTCCACAATTCATTGCTTCTAAAATAGATAAACCAAATGATTCAGTTAAACTTGTACATACATAAAGTGCACTGTTTAAAAGTTCATCTTCTATTTCTATTGGATTTTTATTACCTGTTAAAATAATATGTTTTTCTAAATTTAACTCTTTTATTTTCTTTTTAATTTCATTTTTTAATTTTCCATCTCCAATTAAAGTTAAAGTAATAGAATCATCCATTTTTACTAATAAATCCATAATATCTATAAGAGTTAAAAAGTCTTTTTCTTTTGTAAATTTACCTACTGATATTAATTTTTTATCTTTTGTTTTTTTCTTTTTAATATCTATTTTTTCTATAAAATTAGGTATGCATTCTGCTTTAATTCCAACTTGTGATTTATACATATCTTTTATTTCTTCATTTGGTAATATAATTTTATCATAGTTAGATGTTACTTTTAATACTCTGTTTAAATAACATTTATTAGGGTAATTATGTTCTGTATATATTTTTACTATTTTTTTATTTTTTAGTAGTTTGTTTACTAATTTAGTTTCATATAAAGAAGACGTTATAATATAGTCTGAGTCTATATTTTTTATTTGTTTTTTTAATTTTGATTTTTTGGTTAGTTCTTGTTTTAATAATTTTAATAAAGTATTTATGAAGATAATAAAATTTCTTTTAAATGATTTTTTTAAGTCTTCTTTAGTTATATATTCTTTAAATATATAATTAATAATAGTTTTGTTACTTATTTGATAAAGTGGTTCATTATCTTTATAAGTAATTAATAAATCAAGTTCATAATCATTTTCTAACATTTTTGTAAGCCCAGCGTTGTATTTTTCTATTCCACCTACACCCAGTGTCTTACTTAAAATAGTGATTTTTTTCATATGCACCTCTTTTGTTAAATGTATTATACCATAGATTACTATTTAACTAAAGTTTTATTTTTTTGTCATAATTTTAATTTCCACATTGGTGTAAATATTCTGTTATTGCTATTATCATATCTGGTGCTATAATTTTATTTTTTTCATTTTTTGGAATATTATTTTCAATAACATTTATTGATTCATTTAAAGGAATAGATTCAATTTTGAAATTACCCTCTTTTTCATGTTCAGTATATTTTACTTTATTCATATCTGGATTTTTACTAGTTTCAATTAGGTAATAATATATTTCTGCTTTTCTATTTTTTCCAATTTCTGGCCAATCTTTATTTAAATAAGTAACTTTCATAAAAGGTCTTTTTATCTCAGAATCATCAATTTCTATACCAGTTTCTTCTAAAACTTCTCGTTTCAAACATTCTGTAAAAGTTTCACTTTCTTCTAAATGTCCACCAGGAAATTGATATATATTATCTTCATTTCCTAAAATTATGTTTCCATTATTAATTATTAGTGCTTTAGTTCTTATAACAACTTCTGTTATATCTTCGTTTTTTAAATAATCATAATTATATATTATTTCTTTCATTTAAATCATCTCCTATTATTTAATTATAAACAATTTTAATCTTTTTTTCTTTTAAATATCATAAATTTACTTATTATATAATTTAATATTATTACTATTATATTAGATAT
>CANRKW010000090.1 GCA_947631345.1 uncultured Bacilli bacterium
AGTTATTTCCAAACAATGCTGTTTGCTATTTTGTATCGTACTACGACTACTATCAACCAGAAGCATATGTACCTAGTAAAGACCTATATATAGAAAAAGACTCATCAATTAATGATGAAATAGACGAATTAAGGCACGCAGCAACTAGTAACTTACTAAAAAGAAAAGATGTAATAGTAGTATCTAGTGTATCTTGTATATATGGTATAGGAGAAGTAGAAGAATACAAAAACAAAATGCTAAACCTAGAAATAGGCGATACTATTGATAGAGATGCCTTACTTGAAAAATTAGTTGATATGCTTTATGAAAGAAGTGTAATTGACTTTAAACGTGGAACTTTCAGGGCTAATGGAGATACTATTGAAATAATACCCGTATATGAAAGAAAAAACGGAATTAGAATAGAATTATTTGGAGATGAAGTTGAAAGAATAAGTGAATTTGATACAGTAACTGGTGTTGTTTTAAATGACAAAAAAAACGTATCAATATTTCCTGCTAGTCATTTCGTAACAAGTGATGAAAAACTAAAAGAAGCAATAATGAGAATAGAAAAAGAGTTAAATTCTAGATTAGAAGAATTAGATAAAGAAGGTAAAATAGTAGAAAAAGAAAGACTTAAACAAAGAACTATGTATGATATAGAAATGCTTAAAGAAACTGGTTTTTGTCACGGTATAGAAAACTATTCAAGACATATGGCCTTAAGAAATGAAGGTGAAACACCAACAACTCTAATTGACTTTTTTGGAGATGACTTTTTACTTGTAGTAGACGAATCTCACGTAACACTTCCACAAGTAAGAGGTATGTATAATGGAGACAGGATGAGAAAACAAACCTTAGTAGACTATGGCTTTCGTCTTCCAAGTGCTTTAGATAATAGACCTCTTAAATTTGATGAATTTGAATCTAAAATAAAACAAGCAATATATATATCTGCTACTCCTGGAGACTATGAACTAGAAAAAGTAAATAATAAATACACAGAACAAATCATAAGACCAACTGGACTATTAGATCCATTAATAGAAGTAAGAAAAACTAATGGACAAATAGATAACTTAATAGGAGAAATAAACGAAAGAATAAAGAAAAATGAAAGAGTACTTGTAACAACATTAACTATAAGGATGGCAGAAGAATTAACAAATTACCTAAAAGAAGTAGGAATAAAAGTAACATACTTACATAATGAAATAAAAACACTTGAAAGGATGAATATAATAAGAAATCTTCGTCTTGGAGTAATAGATGTAGTAGTAGGAATAAACCTTTTAAGAGAAGGAATTGACATACCAGAAGTAAGTCTAATAGCTATTATGGATGCAGATAAACAAGGATTCTTAAGAAGTACAAGAAGTCTAATACAAACAATTGGAAGATGTGCAAGAAATGCAAGTGGTAAAGTAATAATGTATGCTGATACTTATAGTGATTCAATGAAAGAAGCAATAACAGAAACAGAAAGAAGAAGAAGTATACAAGAAAAATATAATAAAGAACATAATATAACACCTCAAACTATTAAAAAAGAAATAAGGGATGTAATATCAAATAACATAAAAGAAGAAAAAAGAGAAGAAAAAATGACTAAAGAAGATAAAAAAGAACTAATAAAAAATATAGAAATTGAAATGAAAAAAGCAGCAAGTGAACTTGATTTTGAAAGAGCAATGGAACTGAGAGATGCATTATTTGAATTAAATTCTTCTATGTAAAAATAGCATTAAATTCTAATAATTTCATATAATATAATATATAATTGTATATAAAAAGGTACAAAAAGTAAATTTAGGACTATACAAATATATAAAAATGTATTATAATTTATATGTCAGCTTTAAAACTGACAGGGAGATTTATGAAAAAAGAATATAAATTAGAGTATGATAATATTGTTAAAGATATAATAAATAATGAATATTTTTTAAAAACAAAAGATGATTTACATCACGGAAGTAGTAAATATGAGCATTTAGTAAGAGTATCTAAGTGTAGTTTCATTATGGCTAAAATGTTTAATGCTGATGTAGAAAGTACAACAAGAGCTGCTTTATTACACGATTTTTTCTTCGGTGGTAGAAAAGATAAAGTGGAAAATTCTTATTTGAACCATCCTAAAACTGCTGTAGAAAATGCAAAAAAATACTTTGAAATAAATGAAATAGAAGAAAATGCTATAAGAACTCATATGTTTCATCACGTTTTAATTAAAAAGATATTTCCATTTATAAATAGAAGTGAAAAAGCTAAAATAAAAGATAATAAGCCTAGAAGTAAAGAAGGATGGATTGTTTGTATTGCAGATTTATTAGTGTCTATTGTAGAATGTCAAAGATTTGAATTTTCTTATATAGCGAATTTATCTTATTTGATAATATTTAACTTAATTTTCTTTCAAAACTAATTGTAGACTTGATTAATAAATGATACAAAAAAATATTAAAAATTGGAAAATAAATGAGAAGGTAATTTTAAAGAATACACTTTAAAAGAGATTAAAGAGTTTAGAAAATTAATAAATCATATGACAATGTGATTATACAAAATAAAAATCACTATAATGCCCTATAAACACTGGGCTAGATGATGATTTTTTGCTTCAACAAGTGTGAAACTCGGGATGGAAAACCTAACACCCATATGAGTTCAGCATAGATTTCTCTTGTGCATCTGCAGTAAATTAGCCTAATCAAAGAATATTAGAAATATCTAGTATTCTTTTTTTTAATATTTTTCTATGTTTAAAGTTCATTTGATGTTATAATTAAATCATTAAGTGGGTGAAAAAATGCAAAATAAAAATGAATATATAAAATTAAAGGAAGCAATTGTTAAAGATGCTAATATGAGATTAGAACAATTAAAAGAAGAAAAAGAAAGATTAGAAAAAGAAAATGTAAGATTAAAAGTAGAAATAGCGAAAAATAGAGAAAGAATAGAATTACTCAAAATATTAAATAAGCCTAGTGAAATTAATTTTGAAGCATTAGCAAGTTGCTTATCAAAAAAAAGAAAATATATAGAAGAACCTGACGTTATTAGTACAGAAATAGAAGAAGATAAAATAGAAGAAGATAAAATAAATGAAATCATCGAACATACTTTAGAAAAATGTCCAAATTGTAATAAAACTACATTAGAAAAAACTGGAAAAGTAATTCAAATATTTGAAAAAGATTATAAGTTATCTGTTATAAATAGAATACACCAATATATAGAATATAAATGCTTATCTTGTGAAAAAATAGTTAATGAATTAGTACCAGAGTATTTAAAAGAAGACAATTGTTATGGAAATAATGTTAAAAGTTTAGCATTAATTTTAGCAAACATAGAAAATATACCATTTAATAAAATAAGAAAAATAATTAGTGGTTTAACTATGGGACAAATAAATTTAACAGAAGGTTATTTAGCTAAATTACAAAAACAAGCAAGTAAATTATTATCAAATTTTACTCAAGAATTAAATCAGAAATTAATAAAATCATCACAAATTTATTCAGAAGATATAGTAGTAACTATAAGTGGTAAACAAAGTTATATTAGATGCTATAAAAATGATTCTTTTTGTCTTTATAATATTTGTGAAAGAAAAAATAATGAAAAAGCAAATTATATTATTGATTATAGATATACAAATGCAAAATTATGTGAGAAATTAATTAAAGATCTTAAAGAAATAAAAGAGAATATTCCTGAAAGAACTTGGTGTAATCAAATAATAGAATTATTTCAAGAATACAATAATTTAAGAAATAAACTAATAAAAGAAAAAACTGATTTTTTTACATTAGATGAAATAGATAAATTTATAATTACAATTGATGCATGCTTAATAGATGGATTAGAGGAAAATGAAAATAATTCTAAATCAAATTATTCTGAAAAAGAACTAGAATTATTATACTCTATAATAGAATATAGAGATAATTACATATATTGGATATTAGATTTTACTATACCATTTAATAATTTTAATGAGAAAATAAAAGAATCATTACAATTTCAAAATAAAGAAAGAGTAATAGATTATATAAATATAAAAAGCTATATTGATACTTGTAAATTATATGGTAAAGATGAGTATGATTGCTTATCTAGGATGTTTTTAGGTAATCCTTATACTTTTGAAGAGTTACAATTCACTGTCCAAAAGTAGCTTAAAGTATATAAATTTCAATTTGTGGTTTATGTGTACTAGAGAAGATTTTTATAAAAATGTTTTGGTAAAAATTATTTGACTTTTAAGAAAAAACAGTATAAAATAACTTTTACATATTTAAAAAAAGTATTGTTTAATATTATAAATATGTGTTATAATTTATTTGAAAGTGAGAACTTGATATCACCTCCTTTCAAATAATAGTAATATTATGTAAGTTTTGCACATAATATTATTAGGGCATAAAAAAGATACACTTGCTTTTTAGTCAGGTGTTTCTCAGTCCAAATTTTTGAACCGACACCTATTGCTAGATAGGTGTCTTATTTTTATCCCCTGTTTTGGCTCGAATATCGCTACCCGATAAGTCTTATAATTAAGACTAATATAATTACTAGAATAACTAAATATTCCATTAATATATCCTTCCATAAGGACCACCTCCTTCCAATATTTTTTTAAATATAGGACTGAGGTTAAACACCTAACTACAAGTGTATCTGTATTTGATTATACTATAATATATTTTAAAATTACTAGATTAATTACAAAAACATTTGAAATAAAAAAATTTCAAA
>CANRKW010000091.1 GCA_947631345.1 uncultured Bacilli bacterium
GTTGTAATAACTGGAGAAACTACTGTATATGTTGGTGAAGAAATAACTTTAACAGCTAGTGTTAGTCCAGAAAATGCTACTGATAAAAGTGTAACTTGGACAAGTGAAAACCCTAATATTGCAACAGTTAATAATGGAGTAGTAAAAGGTGTAACCCCAGGAACAGCCACAATAAAAGTTAAAACAAGTAATGGAATAGAAAAAAGTATAACTATTATAGTAAAAGAAAAAGAATCAGAATACATTGTATATTTTACTAAAAAAACTCTAGAAGTAGTAGGTGGCTCATTATCTTATAGTATGAGAGTTACAAAAGATGGTAATATTTTCACAGATTATTTTGGTTATACATATAATAATGAATTTCATTTTCCAGGAGAAGATCTTTTAACTACAAGTATGGATGGTCTTCCAAGAGAAGCCACAATACATTTAGATGAAACAAAAACTGTAACAGCAAAAGTTATAGTAGAAGGAGAATAGTATGAAGAAATATAATAAATTATTTATATTTACTATAATGACATTTTTTATAACAGTAAAATCTATATTTGCAAGAGAAATGACATTAGATGAATTATCAACTATATTAAATGAAAAAAATATAACTCAAGCATATATAATAGGTGAATATGTTTATACTTCAGATTACATTACTAAAAACACATTATCTACAAAAGATGTTATGCTATCTAGTAGAAGTATAGATGTGCCTATTACTGATGGATATACTAATGTGGATCCAATATATAATAAAATGTCTATAAATAAAATTACTAGAAATATAAATAATATACCTAGTAAAACTGATAAATGGACAAATAGTGAAACTGTTTTAGGAACAGAAAAATTAAAAGAAAAATTTAATATAAAATACATAGATTATGAATTACAAAGTGAATTAACAACTGCTAGTATAACTACAGAAATAGATTCTAAATTCGATACTAAATTAAGTGAATTAAAATTTGAAAATGGAAATAATAATAATAGTAATTTAGAATATGATGAAAGTACTGAAAAACTTACAGGAGTACTTAAAAAATATACTAAAATAGACGACACTATATTTAGTAGTGAAGAAAGACACGATTATTACTTTGCATTTGTAGTTAATGTTTTAAATGCAAGTGATGACACTACTGTAACTATAATAGGTGATAAAGAGAAAAAAATAAGTTACGATAAATTTGATTTTAAAAGTAGTGAAAATAGTGAATTATTAGTATTATTTGCAGTAAATCCTGATAGTGAAAATAAAGTAATAAAAGTAATAGTAGATAAAGATGGAGATAAACTTAACTATCAAGCCGTTACATATAAAATTGACTTAAGTGATATAAAATATGAAAAAGAATCAGTTATAAATGTAACAAGTGAAGAAAATACAAATAGTAAAACTGATTTTAATAATTGGAAATATGATAGAACTTTAAATCAAGATGTTACTATAAATAAAGGTGCTGTTACTGGAACTCTTGCTGAACAAATTCTAACAGAAAATGCTTTTGGTAAAGGTAACGAAAGAGGATATTATTTTGACTTTACATTCTTAAAACCTAGTGAAGTATCAAAAGATAATATTTATATCGCACGTTTAGAAGATGATAAAGAAAGAGTTAAAAAAGAATTTCAAAAAAGTGATTTTGATAATGATGGTAATTTAACAATATTATTTAGACTTCCTAGTGATATAAATTGTTTAGAAACAACTTGTAAGGCATACTATAAAATAGACTGGGATGGTGAAGGGGAAGAATACACACCTACTATATATGAATTAGATTATAGTTCTTTACAATTTAAAAAATTACATAAAGTTTCATTTAAAGGAATAGAAGAGGCTATAGATGTATTAGATCAAACTAAATTAACTAGTGACTTAATTCCAGAAAGTACTCCAACAAATGACAAATATCACGATTTTAAATATTGGAGTAAAACTGATGGAACTAAATATGATGAATTAACAATTACAGAAGACACTGAATTAGTACCATTTTATGATATATATGTAGATGAATTTATTAAAGACAAAATAGAAGAGTTAAATAGTGAAAATAGTTACAATGATAAAATAAATTTTGAATTAAACGAAAACAACATTAAAATTAATATAACAGATGTAACTACTACATTAGATATATTAAATACTACTAAAATTCCTAATATAATAAGTGACGTATTAAAACAAGAAGAAATCAAAAATATAACATTTCAAATAGATGAAGAAAATAAAGTAGTATTTGATAAAAATTCTAATTTAGAAAATGTAAAAGAAGAAATAAAAAAATTATATGAAAAAGTATTAAGTAAAACTGATAATTTAACTACATTAAGTAGTCTTGCCGTAAATAACTCTAGTTTTAAAATTATTATTGGAGAAAACATAGATATAGTTAATTTAATTAATAAAAATGAAAGTGAATTAAATAAAGAATTTATATTTACTTATGAAACAGATACAGTTTTAGTAAATAATGAAAAAGAATTAAAAACTGCTATAAATAATGAAAAAATAAACACTATATTAATAAATGATAGTTTTGAATTAATAGATGAAAATACAGATGAACTAAGAACTCATACACTAGTAATAGATGGAAATAGAAATATTTTAATAAAGTCATATGAAACTGTTAAAACAATAAGTGATAATGAAAGAACACAAAAGGATGCAAAAACACCTGTTATACTAGTAAAAAGCGGAACTGTTACATTTGAAGACTTAAAAATAGAAGGCGCAACTCGTGCAATATCTGTATTAAGTGGAGCTAAAGTAATAGTTAAAAATGTAGTAGCAGTTGATAGTTTAGACGCAGGATTTGATGTAGAAGAAGGTGCTATTTTTGAAGGAACAAATATTAAATATCAAACAAGTGAAGGAATAGATAAAGAAAGTTACCATTTTCCTACTATATGTGGAAAAGGTAGTGTAACTATTACTGATAACGAAAACGTAAAAGTAGTTAAAAATTATGAGAGAATCGCACATAGAACTGGACTAAAATATACAGACGCAGATTTAAGAGATCCTGAAACTAATAAATACTACCCAGACTTCCAAAAAGATGGAAATCCAGATGTATTAAATGAAAAAGGACAAAACTTACTTAACTCTAACTCTACAAGACCTTGGGATGAACTAATAAAAACAGGTCACACTCATTACTACTTTAATGAAGAAAACACTCACTACTACTGGACATATTTAAGAGACGGAGCAATTACTAAAAGATATTTTGTATATGGTGAAGAAATAGAAATGATTCCTATTAACTATAAAACAACTGGTTACTATAAAAATGTAATTGAAGTAGAAGGTGTTACTTATGTACAAGATGGCTACTCACTACAAGACTACTATTCATTAAATGAAAGAGGTGGAAGAGACTATTACTTTAATACAACTAAAGTAACTGATGTCAAAAAAATAGATGGAAGAACAATATTCCCTAGATACGTAAAAGGTTATAGTGTAACTATAAAAGTAGGAGAAACTACTTATAAATTTGGAGTAGTAGAAAATAGTGAAAAAACATTAAATAATTTAATGAATGAAATAAAAGACTTTAAAGATGCATATGACGCGTTAAATAGTGAAGCAAGTGCATCCGAAAAAACATTAGTAGATAAGAATAATGGTAACACGCCATTAGACTTAAATGCTAATATAACTAAAAATATAGAAATAGTTATAAGTGAGTAAGAAATAATTCTTACTCTTTCTTAATTTTAGAGTATAATTAAATATAAAGAGGTAAACTATGAATAATAAAAATTATATAGATAAATTTTTAAATTACTTAAAACTAGAAAAAAACTATTCAGATTTAACTATATCTAGTTATGAAAAAGATTTAACTGAATACATTAGTTTTGTAAATAAAAGTGTAATTGATATAAAGAAAAGTGATATAGAAAACTATTTAAATATGTTATTTATTAATGAAAATAAATCTTCAACTGTAAGTAGAAAAATAAGTTCTTTAAAAAGTTTTTATAAATATTTAAAAGAAGAAAAAATAATAGAAGTAAGTCCTATGTTAAGTATAAAATATCCTAAAAAAGAAAAGAATTTGCCTAAATTTGTACAATATAATGAACTTTTAGAAATGCTTGATATAAGTAAAGAAGGAGAGTATGGTGAAAGAAACAATTTAATAGTTGAACTTATGTATGCAACTGGGGTAAGAGTAAGTGAGTTAGTTAATATTAAATTATCTGATATAGATTTTCAAAATAAAAGAATAAGAATATTAGGAAAAGGTTCATATGAAAGGTTTGTTTTTTATGGAGAATATGCAAGTAATATATTAAATACTTATATTAATAATTTAAGATGTAAACTTCTTAATGGAAAAACAAATGAGTTCTTGTTCTTAAATAAATTTGGTGGTAATATAACTACTAGAGGTGTTAGTAAGATTATAGATGCAATAATTACAAAAACATCAGTTAAAATAAAGGTAAGTCCACATACACTAAGACACACATTTGCAACACATTTACTTGATAATGGGTGTGACTTAAGAAGTGTTCAAGAATTACTCGGACATAAAAACATAAATTCAACTGAAGTATATACC
>CANRKW010000092.1 GCA_947631345.1 uncultured Bacilli bacterium
GCAACTATTAATTATACTCTTACTATGAGTTTTCCTGATACTGGTGCTAATCAAAATGAAAGTCAAGGTAAAGTATTCGAAGGAGAATTATTTGCTGAACATAAAAAAGGTGGAACAACTCTTTACTTTAACGATAGCAATAAAGAAGGTACAACAGAAGAACCTAAATTAAATCCTTAAGGTTTTTCTTTTTTTATATTGACACTCGCAAACAATAGTATTATAATTTTAATTGTTGGAGGTGGTTTTTAAATTATTTGTATACTTTTTATAAGAAATTTGATAGAATAATTATATGAGGTTATGAAATGTTAAAGATAAAAAGATTTATTGGAAGAATATTACGAAAATTTAAAAAGTATTTTTCTACAAATATATTGTTTTTTACATATGTAGTTACTTCTACATTTATAGCGTTTTTGCTTAGAATAAATACATTAGGTACTGTTAATGAAGTAAAAGCTTTTATATGTGATGTAACTATTGTAGTACTTCTTGGAAGTTTTGGCTATTTAATAAAACCTAATAAACAGTTTGTATACTTTTTAGGGTTAAGTATTTTCTATTCAATTCTATGTATAATTAATGATATATATTTTACCTTTTACTCAAATTTTGTAAGTGTTAGTATGTTAAGTACATTATCAATGTTTAAAGAAGTAAGTGATTCTGTAACTAGTAGATTAGAACTTGCTTACTTTGTCTATCTTCTTGCACCTGTAATACTTACATTAGTAAATGTCTTCTTATGTAAAAAAGGTTACTATTTTAAAGTAGGTAAATATGAAAGAGGTAAAAAGATGTTTACTCGTACAATAGGTGCTAGTGTCGCAGTTGTACTCATAATTATCGTAACTTTAGTACCAGGAGAAGCAAGTAAATTAGTAAAACAATGGAATAGAGATTATAACGTAAATAGATTTGGATTATACCTTTATACATTTAACGATTTAATACAAAGTTTAGAACCTGCAATAAGTCCTATGTTTGGGTATGATAAAGCAGCTAAAACGTTTAACGATTTTTATAATAATAGAAGTAATACTAAAGAGAAAAATCAATATACTAATATATTTTCAGGTAAAAATGTTATATTTATACATGCGGAGAGCTTACAGAACTTTCTAATTGATTTAGAAATTAATGGTATAGAAATAACACCTAACTTTAATAAACTTGCTAAAGAAGGAATGTATTTTTCATCTTTTTACCCCCAAATAAGTGTTGGAACTAGTAGTGATACAGAATTTACATTAAGTACTGGGCTTCTTCCTAGTAGTAGTGGAACTGTATTTATGAATTTCTATGATAGAAAATACGAAACTATACAAAATGCTTTTAATAAAAAAGGTTACTATACATTTAGTATGCACGCGAATGCTGCTCCTTATTGGAATAGAAAAACTATGTATAAAACACTAGGGTATCAAGACTTTTATGCAAAAGATAGATATATAGTACCAAAAGATAAAAACGATCCAAATTATGTGGGTTTAGGACTTTCTGACAAATCATTTTTTGAACAAATAATACCTATATTAACTGAAATAAAAAACACTAAAGAACCTTTTATGGGAACAATAATTACATTAAGTAATCATAGTCCTTTTAATGACTTAACTAAATATGGAGATTTAGATTTTAGCATAACATATATGAAAGATACTGGTGAAGTTGATGAAAATGGTAATGTAATTAAAGAAGAAGTTACTGTTCCATACTTAGAAGGTACTGAAATGGGTAATTATCTTAAAAGTGTACACTATGCAGATGAAGCAATAGGACTATTATTTACAATGCTTGAAGAAAGTGATATATTAGATAATACTGTGGTAATTATTTATGGAGATCATGAAAGTAAACTTGGTAAAAAGAATTTGAATCTTTTATACAATTACGATATAGAAACAGAAAGCATAAAAAATGAAAATGATCCAACATATATACCACTAGATAATTATAGATACGACTTACTTAAAAACACACCATTAATAATATGGACTAAAGATAAAACATTACAAGGAGAAGTTAAAGATGTGATGGGTATGTGGGATGTGTTTCCTACTGTTGCAAATATGTTCAATTTAGATTATACTTATCCATTAGGAAATGATATATTCTCTAATAACGAAAAAATAGTAGTATTTCCTAATGGAAATGTACTTACTAATAAAGTATATTACAGTAACTTAAATGATGAATACATCCTATTAGGTAGTGAACCAATTGATAGTGGTTACATTGAAAGAATCAAAAACTATGCTTTAGAAAGACTAGAAGTTAGTCAATCTATAATAATTCACGATATGATTAAAAAACAAGAAGAATTAAATGAAAGGGTGAATAAAAATGAAAAAAACAATTAATAAAACAAAAATATTTTATATAATAATGGCTATTCTAATTATAATTGTAATTAGTGTAACTTGTGTAAAATTCATAAAAGAATTTGGTACTAAAGAAAAAAAAGAAGAAGTTTCATCTAAAAATACATTAGACGCGTTAGAAATGTATGGTTATAGTTTAGATGATATGGATACTTTAGTATACAAAAATTACTTTGATGAATTAAAAGAAGTTCTAAATAAAGAAGAAATAAGTTATAGTGATTATGCTAGTTCATTAAGTAAATTATTCATTACTGATTTTTACACATTAAACAATAAAGTAACTAGTAGTGATATAGGTGGAGTTGAATTTGTACATCCTAATATTCTTGATAACTTTAAATTAAATGCAGGTGATACTATATATAATCACATTAAAAATAACGTATATGGGGATAGAACACAAGAATTACCTGTTGTAAGTGAAGTAATAGTAAATAGTCTAGAAGAAATAACTTACACATATAATAATAATCAATATCCAGCATATAAAGTTAACTTAAGTTGGAATTACGAAAAAGACTTAGGGTATGAAAATAGTGGAATACTTTACTTAATTAAAGAAGATAGTAAATTATATGTAGTAGAAAAAACAGGGGTATAATGTATGAAAGACGTTTATGATTATTTGCGTGGTAAAGTAGAATATAGAGATACAGTAGTACTTGGTATATCAGGTGGACCTGATTCTATGGCTTTGTTAAAAGTTGTAATGAACTTAAAACAAGAGTTAGATTTAATAGTAGTAGTATGTCATATTAATCATAATATAAGAGAAGAAAGTAAAACTGAAGAAGAATACTTAAGAGAATTTTGCAAAAATGAAGGACTTATATTTGAAGCAATGAAGATAGAAAGTTATGGAGATGATAATTTTCATAATGAAGCTAGAACTATAAGATATAATTTCTTTGATAAAATATGTAAAGAATACAATGCAAAATACTTAATGACAGCACATCATGGAGATGACTTAATAGAAACTATCCTTATGAGAATAGTTAGAGGTTCTACATTAAAAGGTTATAGTGGTTTTTCTAAAGAAGTAATAAAAGAAGACTATACAATATTAAGACCTCTTATAAGTGTTACTAAAGAAACTTTGCTAAAATATTGTGAAGAAAATAATATGAAATACTTTATAGACAAATCTAATTTAAAGGATGTTTATACTAGAAATAGATATAGAAAATATGTACTTCCATTTTTGAAAAAAGAAGATGCTTATGTACATGAAAAATTCCTTAAATTTAGTGAAACTTTACTTACATATAATAACTATATAGAAAAAGAAGTTAAAGAAGTAATAAATAAAGTATTTGTAAGTGGTGTGTTACATATAGATAAATTTAGTGTATTAGATGAGTTAATTCAAACTAAAATAATCTATAATATATTAGAAAAAATATATGGAGATGATTTATTCATTGTAACTAATACTCACGTTAAACTTATTTTTTCACTAATTTATGGTAATAAAGCTCAAGCTATGGTGCATTTACCTAATAACGTTAAAGTAATTAAAACATATAATGAAATTAGTTTTGGATTTGATGATTTAGTAAATGATGTATATGAAATAGAAATATCTGAGGTTGTTAATCTTCCTAATGGGATGAATATAGTGTTCTCTAAAGAAGAAGATGATACAAGTAACTATACAACTAGATTAAGTACTAAAGAAGTTAGTTTACCATTATATGTTAGAAGTAGAAGAAATGGAGATAAAATAAGCGTTAAGGGGATGAAAGGACATAAAAAAGTAAATGACATATTTATAGAAAGTAAAATAAGTAGTCATGATAGAGACATATGGCCAGTGGTGTGTGATGCTAAAGATAACATAATTTGGATACCTGGACTAAAAAAAAGTAAATTTGATAGAGACAAATCTGAAGAATATGATATAATACTAAAGTATAACTGAAGAAAGGAAGAGAATTTATATGAGAAAAAAAACTAATAGTGCTAAAATAGTACCATATGTAATATTATTTATAGTGTTATGTGCTTTAATAGGAAGTGTTCTAATTGGTAACAATAGTATTGAAGAATTAACCTATAATGATTTTATGACTAATTTACAAAATCAAAAAGTAGAAAGTTTAGTAATAACTCCTAAAAGTGATGAGAGTGTATACTATTTTACTGGTAAATTAGATGGATATAAGGAAAATGAAAGTTA
>CANRKW010000093.1 GCA_947631345.1 uncultured Bacilli bacterium
ATCAAAACAATTATAGATATGGAAATAAGTATAGGTGACTACATATTAACTGGTGGAGAAATACCTGCGATTACAGTAATGGATTCAGTAACAAGACTCGTGCCAGGTGTTATAAGTGAAGAAAGTATAATTAGTGAAAGCTTTAATGATAACTTACTTGATTATCCAGTTTACACAAAACCTCAAATTTACAGGGGTTTAAGTGTTCCAGAAGTTCTAATAAGTGGAGATCATAAAAAAATAGACGAATTTAATAAAAGTGAAAGAATAAGAGTTACTAAAGAAAAAAGACCAGATTTATTAAGGTAGGTGGGAGTTATGGTTTATTTAGAAAGAAATAAAAAAAGATGTAAAGTTATTAAAATGACAAAATTAAAAGGCTTTTTAGTAAAACCTCGTGGAGTTAATAATGTACTAATATGTGACAAAAATATTGCAAATAACTATGCTAAAAAAATGGTAGATAAAAAATTCAAAAAAATGTATGATAAAATATATAAATTTCTAATAAGTGAAGATGATTCAGAAGATGGTGTAAAAGCATGTCTTGGTGAAATAGAAAAAGTAAAACAATCTATATTTAATACATATAAAGAACATCTAAAAAGAAAAGAATACAAAGAATACTTAGCTAAAATAGTTATAACTGAAAAAGAATTTAGAGATAAATATATGGAAAGAGAATTTTGTACTAATTTAATAAAAAATGCTATAAAATTTGAAACAGAAGAAGAAATAAGAGGAAAATCTAGATAAAATACTTGAAAAATACCTTATTTTATGGTAAGATTTTACTTGCTTAATCCGATGCATTCTATGTATGATTAAATAAAAGCATAAGAAAGGAAATGGATATGAATTTAATTGATAAGATTAATAAAAGACAAGTAAATCCTAATGTACCTGAATTTAGAGTAGGAGATACTGTAAGAGTCGATGTTAAAATTATTGAAGGAAAAAGAGAAAGAATCCAAAGCTATGAAGGTATAGTAACTAGCCGTAAAGGTGGAAGCGTAAGTGAAACATTTACAGTTAGAAAACAATCTGGTAGTGTTGGAATTAATAGGGTTTTTCCTGTCAATAGCCCACTTATTGATAAAATTGTAGTTGTTAAGAAAGGTAAAGTTAGAAGAAGTAAACTTAATTTCTTAAAAGACATGAAGGGTAGATATAAAATAAAAGAAAGAAATTAGGAAGTGTTCCTAGTTTTTTTACTATAAAGAGGTGTTTAGTATGAAGTTTGTAAAATCTATTTTACCTTATGTAATAATAGTTTTAGTTGTGGTTTTAATTAGAAGTTTTATAATAACTCCTGGAATTGTAAGTGGAAGTTCAATGTATAGCACACTAAAAGATAAAGAAGTTGTACTTGTAAACAAAATAGCTTTAAATTCTGGAATAGATAGATTTGATATTGTAGTATTAAATTATGATAAAGGAGAAATAATAAAAAGAGTAATAGGCCTTCCTAATGAAAAAGTAAGATATATGAATAATAAACTATATATAAATGATGAAGAAGTAGAAACTCCTTTTCAATTTGAAAAAACAGATGACTTTACAATAGTAACTGGAAAAGATGAATATGTAGTATTAGGAGATAATAGGGATGTATCTAAAGATAGTAGAATACTAGGGGCTTTCAATATTAAAGATATAGTAGGTAAAGTTAGTTTTAGATTATTTCCATTAAAAAGAATTGGTAAAGTATATTAAAAAGGCATTTATTTTGCTTTTTTATTTTTATTAAAAAACAAACATTTTTTCTTGACAAACAAATATATTTAGTGCTATTATTGATTTGTAAGAGGTTTATTAGACTAATAGAAACAATGAAAGGAAGTGTTTTACATGAGCATAATTACAATGGCAAGTAGTGCTTCATACTTTAGAGGATTAGATTATTATAATGGAAAAAGAATAAAAAATATAAAGAAAATAAGTGATAATGAATATACAAGTGTAGTTAAAGGAGGAAAAGATTATAATGTTTACCTTAATTTAGAGCATCCTAGAAAATCAACATGTGATTGTCCTTTAGCAAATGGAAAACATATTATTTGTAAACATATTGTTGCAACTTATTTTACTGTTGTTCCTCGTAGTGCTGAAAATTTTAAAAAAGAACAAGATGAATTACAAGAAGAATACGAAGAATGTGAAGAAAGAAAATATACAAATGTAGTAAAATATATACAAGCAATGTCTAAAGAGGAATTAGTTAGAGAACTGCTGCACACTTTTGATTATGCTCCAGAGTGGATTTATGATGATTTTGCTAGAAGACACGATATAGAGGGGTAAAGTTATTTTAATAATAGAAAGAAGGAAGTATTATGAAAAAATTATTATTGGTTATTGATGTTCAAAAAGATTTTATTAATGATCAAACTATTGACACATTAAATAATATAAAAAAATTAGTTGATTCTAAAAAATATGATGTAATTGCATTTACAAGATTTATTAATAGTAAAGATAGTATTTGGTATAACAAATTGAAGTATAAAGGTTGTATGACAAAGGAAGAACAAAAAATAGTTATAGATACTAAAAATTATAAAGTATTCGATAAGAAAATATTTACTGCATTAAATGAAGAATTAAAACAATATATACGTGAAAATAATATTGATGAAATTTATCTATGTGGGTTTGATACAGATGCTTGTATACAAAAAACAGCAATGGATTTGTTTGAACAAAAATATGAAGTATATATATTAAAAGATTATTGTATGAGTCATAAAGGAAAAGAAACACATAATTTTTATATTAATAATTTGAGAAGATTAATAGGGAATGATAAAATAATATAAATTAATTTTTATGTGTTTTATTTAATTTGGTCGGCACTGCTGACTAAATTATAGCAGATTTTATTTATGATAATTTTAAAAGAAGGGAAGTGACATTTATGACAAATAAAATAACAAATAAAGATACAAACAATCAATATACTGATAGTATTTTTGAAAGTATAAAGCATTTAGACGAAAATGGAAATGAATTTTGGTATGCACGTGAATTACAAAAGGTATTAGATTATAAAGATTGGAGAAATTTTAAAGTAGTAATAGACAAAGCTATAATGTCTTGTGAAAATAGCGATTTTAATGTGTTAAATCATTTTGTTGAAGTCAACAAAATGATAGAGATTGGAAAAACAGCAAAAAGAAAAATTTTTGAATATAGACTTTCAAGATATGCTTGTTATTTGATAGTTCAAAATGCTGATCCAAGTAAAGAAGTTATTGCTTTAGGTCAAACTTATTTTGCAATTCAAACTAGAAAATAGGAAATTATTGAACAAGAATATGATTTACTATCAGATGACGAAAAAAGATTTTATCAAAGAAAACTAACTAAACAAGGTAATAGTACATTACAAAAAGTTGCTGCATCTGCTGGTGTTAAAAATATGGCAGAATTCCATAATGCTGGGTATAAGGGCTTGTATAATGGTGAAACAGCTGATGATATTTTCAAAAGAAAACAACTACGTTATAGAGAAGATATATTAGATAATATGAACGAAGATGAACTGGTGGCTAATTTATTTAGAATAAATCAAACAAAGCAAAGACTAATACGAGATAACGTAAAAGGAGAAAATAATGCTATGAGTGTTCATTATGAAGTTGGTAAAAAGGTGCGAAAAGCTATTAAGGACATTGGCGGAATAATGCCTGAAGAAATGCCAACACCAAAAAAAAGTTTAAAAGAACTTGAAAAAGAGAAGAAACAAGTGGAAAATAGAAAGCAAGAAAAAATTAAATAGTTTATGAAATGATAATATCAGGTTTGAAAAAAATATAGATTGGAGATGAGATGATGAAAAAAATAGAAGAACAAAACAATTTATTAATATATAAAAATAAAGATGGCAATATAACTGTTGATGCAATTTATAAAGATGAAACATTGTGGCTTACTCAAAAAGCAATGGCTAAAGTTTTTGATGTAGGAGTTCCTGCAATTTCAAAACATTTAAGAAATATTTTTGATGAAGAAGAATTAAATGAAGGAATGGTTGTTTCCAAAATGGAAAACACCACTCAACATGGAGCAATTAAAGAAAAAACACAAACAAATGAAGTTAAGATTTATAATCTCGATGCTATAATTGCAGTGGGTTATCGAGTTAATTCTAAAAAAGCAACTGAATTTAGGATATGGGCAACTAGAATATTGAAGGAATATATGATAAAAGGTTTTGCTTTAAATGATGATAGATTCATAAATGGTAATAAATTTAGTACACAATATTTTAATGAATTATTAGAAAGAATTAAGACTATTCGTGTAAGTGAAAGAATGTCTTATCAAAAAATTACTGATTTATTTATTGCAACTTCATCTGATTACAATTCTAAAACAGAGGAGGCATACACTTTTTTTAAAATCGTACAAAATAAACTTCATTATGCAATAAGTGGACACACTGCTGCTGAATTAATTTATACAAGAGCTAACGCTAATAAAGAAAATATGGGACTTACTAATTGGAAAAATAGTCCTGATGGATTAATATATAAATATGATGTTTCTA
>CANRKW010000094.1 GCA_947631345.1 uncultured Bacilli bacterium
TAATATTAAAATATACAAAAAAAGTGAATTTATTTATGTACAATTTTGTACATTTTTATTTTCCACTTTTTGTAAATATAATATTTGCAACAAAATCAATTACTAACTGCTTATAATCTTTTTTTACATTATTATTTCTTTTTTCTATAATACCAATATTGACATTAAAGCTTCTTCTATTTTATGATAACTTTAAAGCATCTAAATTAGAAAAAAATTCTAAATTTTGTCTAAAAAACGACTTTTTATGATATATAATATGCTAGTTCTATTGCTATATCAAAGTGTCTTGTGTCGTGCTGTGTACCTATATATTCTCCTTCGGTGTGTCTTTGATCCCATACTGGTGAATCTAATAAATCCCCACTTGTTAAGAAATAATATAATTCTAACCCTCTAAAGTCACATACTGCTTGTAATGCCGAACATTCCATTTCAACTGATATACAACCTTCTGCCTTTCTTTTTGCTATGTTGTTTTCCGTTTCACGATATATAGAATCAGTTGTCCAATTTTTACCTAAAACATAAGGTATTTTCTTATATTCCATAAATTCAGCAACTATATTTGCATTAGTATTTGTAATATAATCAGATGCTTTTTTATAATGATAGCTTACCCCCTCATCTCTATATGATTCAGTAGGTATCATTACTTTTCCGTGGGCTATGGACTTATTTAAACATCCAGAACCTCCAAATACAACAAATTTATCAGTGTCTATAACTTCTGTAACATCTTCTAAAATTCCAACTGATGCAGAAGAACCTAAAAGTGTTTTATAAAATGCAAATATTTTACCTTTATAATTTATTTTATAAATTGGATAATCTCCTGTTACAACTTTAAAAATTGAACATTGTTTAGCACTATAATTATTTATAACATATTCTTCAATTATATTTGAAAATGTAACAATACAAGCATCACATTTTATTCTATTTTCTTTTTTCTTTGGATTTATTTTAGCTGGAGATTCATCATCAAAACTATTTATTATCACTTTTACACCTCTTTTACTTTTTTAATTGTAATAACACTTTATAATCTAATAATTCTATTTCTTTTTCATAATCAAATTCTTTAATTTTAGTAAATGATAAAGTTGATAAAGTTTCATTTTCTATTTGCTTTTTATAATTATTAAGCATATTTTTAACTTCTTCATCTAAAGATATAATTGATAATTTTATTCTATCAACAACATCATAATTTGCTTCTTTTCTTGCAACTTGACATTGTCTTAACAATTTCCTATACATAAATTCTTCATATAGTTTATCATCTATAGTTATATCAAGCGCAACTAATTTATCATTTTCTTCAGTTACTTTTATTCCTTCATTGTATTTATATTGAACTTTCAATGTATTATGTAAAAGTTCTATATCATTTAAAACTATTTTTTCATTGCTAACGTATTTATTATAAAGTTCTTTCATTTTAGAATCACTTAAATTTTGTAATAATTCTTTAACATAATTCACTTTTTCTTTATAAGTCACACCTGCTGTTTTAAAATCTAAAGTTAAATATGGAGTACATAATGAATCAAAATTATCTAAATATTCTATATCTTTAACATTAAGTTCATCTTTTAATATTTGATCATATTCATCAAAAGATATATGTTTAAATCCACATAAATAGAGTTTATTTAATGGTTGAGTTAATTTTAAGTTATTTTCGTTTTTTATTCTTAAAGTCATTGTAACTATATCTCTTACTTTATCAGTTTCTTCTAATAGTTTTTCATCATATGTTGTGGATTTAGGAAAATCTGATAAATGTACTGATATTACTTCATTTGGTTCAACTTTTTTCACTAAATTTATCCATATATAATCTGTCATAAATGGTATTATTGGTGCCATTACTTGAAGCATTGATTTAAGAGCTTTATATAAAGATTGATAAGCTGAATATTTTTCATTAGACATATCACTTTTCCAAAATTTCTTTCTATTTATTTTTATATACCAATTAGATACTTCATCTACATATTCATCAAATAATTTACAAACATTATTAGGTTCATATTTTTCATAAAATTCTTTTGCTTCTTTTATGAATTTATTAGTTCTATTATTTAACCATTTATCACTTATACTGTATACATTATATTCTTTAGTTAAATCTGGTTTGTCTATATCATAATATAAGTCAAAAAAGGCTGATATATTAAAGAAATTCATTAATTTTCTTTTTGCTTCTTCCATCATTTTAAAGCCAAATCTTATGTCGTTAACACGATTAGTTCCAAGATAGTTGTATCTTATTGCGTCTGCTCCGTGTAAGTTAACTACATCATCAAATGTTAGGTCATTTTTGTTAGATTTACTAAATTTAGAGCCATCTTCTTTTACTACCATACCGTATGTACCTAGTTGTTCATATGGGATTTTATCTTCTAATACTGTTGACATAAATAACATTGAATAAAACCATAATCTTATTTGTTCTGTGGCTTCAACTACTAATTCGGCTGGGAAGTATTCTTTCCAATATTCTTTGTCTTCAAAATATTTTAATGTTGAATATGGGACTATTCCAGCGTCTAGCCAAACATCTCCTACTTGTGGTATTCTATTTACTTCTTTTCCACATTTTGGACATTTTATTTTTACTTCATCTATAAATGGTCTATGTAATTCTTGTAAATTATCTACAATACTAGGATTTACTGATAATTCTTTTAATTCTTCTTTAGAACCGACAACAGTTAAATGTCCACACTCACATTTATAGAAAGGTAAAGGTAAGCCATAGTATCTTCTTCTAGATATATTCCAAGAACCCATATTAGTTAGCCAGTCAAGCATCCTTTTTTCTTGATATTCAGGTGTGTATTTTACTTTTTTTGCATTTTCTATTAGTTTTTCTCTTATTGGATCTACATCTATTGCCCATTCTTTAACAAGTCTAAACATTATATCTTGTTTACATCTCCAACAATATGGATATGCGTGTTTATAATCGTGGGTAAGAAAAAGTTTTCCTCTTTTATTTAATTCTTCAAATACTTTAGTTTCAACATCTCTTGCATTCATTCCAGATAGAAAGCCAAATCCATCATAAATGTAGCCTGATTCATCTATTGGTATTATATTGGATAAACCTAAGGATTTTCCAAGTTCAAAATCTTCTGCACCACATCCTGGGGCTATATGGACTATGCCTGAACCTTCAGTATTATCTACCATATCCCATAAAACAATTTTGTGTTTAACACCTTTTTGTGCTTCTATCTCTTCAAAACACGTTTCATATTCTAATCCTTCTAAACTAGAACCTTTTAATACTTCTAATATTTTTCCTTTTTCTTTAAATTTCTTATCAAATACATCTTTACATAATAACAGTTTTTCTCCTTCAAATTCCATAATTACATAATCGAGATTTGGATTAACTGCTAGAGCTACGTTTGCACATAAAGTCCATGGTGTAGTTGTCCAAACAAGTGCTTTATAGTCTTTTCCTATAACTGGTAATTTAAAGAATACTGCTTTACAAGTAACATCGTGATAACTTCCTGTCATTTCATGCTCTGATAATGAAGTTCCACATCTAATACACCAAGGCATAGGTTTGTATGTTTCTTTTATCATACCTTTTTCATTACATTTTTTTAGGAAATACCATATACTAGTTATGTTATTATCTGATAAAGTGTAATATGAATTATCCCAGTCCATCCATTGACCTAGTCTTTTAGATTGTTCAGTTATAATACTTGAATATTTTTTTACACGTTGAACACAAGCATTAGTAAAGTTTTCAAGTCCAAAGTTTTCAACATCTTTCTTATTTTTAAATCCTAAATCTTTTTCAACTTCTACTTCAACCCATAATCCTTGACCATCAAATCCATTTCTGTAATGAGAAGTGTATCCATTCATAGCTTTATATCTTAAGAAACAGTCTTTAAGACTTCTTCCAAACGCGTGATGAACACCCATTTTATTATTTGCTGTGATAGGACCATCAATAAAACGATATTTCTTTCCATTTTTATTCTTTTCTCTTAGTTTTTCAAAACATTGATGATCGTTCCAATATTTTAAAACTTCTTCTTCATTTTTGACAAAATCATAATTTTTTAAATTTGCCATTTTTTCATTCCTTTCTTATCAAGCAACATCTATAATAAAAGGACTCTTTCTATTATAAATAGAAAAAGCCCTGACTTTTTTATACCACTATTTACAACAATCTATCAATTGCGTCTTCTATAACGGGAAGAAAGCGTTGATTCTTACTATATTTTTTCAGAATCACAACAATAGAGTGATATTCATGTTATAACTACTTATGTAGGTTTTCCACTATCTCCTACTCACTATGACTTTCATATAATAACATTACTGTCTCTATTATAGTCTTTTGCTTGTTGGTATAATGATAACATATTTACATTAATAAGTCAAATTCTCATAGTATTTGACGGAGTACAAATTTATCGGATATAGAAAAAGAAAGAACTCTGCGGTATAATATACCTATAAAAATCATAATAAAA
>CANRKW010000095.1 GCA_947631345.1 uncultured Bacilli bacterium
TTTGAAGTTTTACCAAAACAAAGTGAAAAAGGAAATGTTGTACTTGCATCTAATTTAGAAATAAAAGGTGGAGAAACACAAGAATATAGAGTAACATTTAAATATGTAGAAGATCCAGTATTAGACCAAAGTGGAGATATGGGAAAGACATTTAGCGGAAAGTTAAGAATAATTGAAGGTCGAAAACCAGCATTAGCAGATAAAATAGTAGAAAAATATAAATTAAAAGGAACAAGAACAAATTTTGAAAATATTTTGCCAAGTAATCCAGCAACTGATAATGAAAGTGGGATATATGTAGAAAACAATACAAAATTTACAGAAGATACAAATGGAGATGGAAACGGAGAGGAAGTATACTATTTTGCAGGAAATGTACAAAACAACTGGGTAAAATTTGCTAATTATTACTGGAGAATAGTAAGAACAAATGAGGACGGTGGAATAAGATTATTATTTGCTGGTGAGACATCCGATACAGAAAACGGTTATATAAGTAATAGAGCATTTAATGAAAATATTGATGATCCAATGTATGTTGGTTATAAATATGGAGAAAGCGGAAGTTTAGAAAATAATAGATTAAATACACATAATTCTACAATACTTGGAAATGATGATGGAACAGATGAGGGTTCACTAAATTGGTGGTATGTAAATAAAATATTAAACGAAAGTGATGGAATAAACTCATATGATAACTATGTAAGTAAAACTGCAATTTATTGTGCTGATAGGGCTTTAAGTTCTAGTGCTTCTGAATATACAATTGATGGTGAATTTAGGCATTTGACGGATGATAGAATCATGTTTTATAGACCATCGTTTAAGTGTGGGGTTGATACATTGAGTGAGATGGATGGATATGTTCAATCAATTGCAGATAAGTTCAGTGCAGACAAATCTTCTGGAGGAAATGGACAATTAAGGTACCCAGTAGGATTAATGACAGCAGATGAAGCAGCTTATGCAGGAGGTGTTTGGAATTCTGAAAATTTTAAAGTATATTACTATCTTAACGATAAAGATACTTCTGTAATTGGTGAAGGTTGGTGGTGGCTTATATCTCCTATTTTTTGGAACGATAATAGTGCGGGAGTTGGCAATATGGGTGGTTCAAGTTTACCAGGAAGATTTAGTAACATCTATGTTAATTACACACTTGCTGTCCGTCCAGTAATTTCCATAAAATCTTGCGCTACAATTAAAAGTGGCAATGGAGAATCAAATACACCATACGAATTTAACATAGACGAATCTTGTAAATTAGCAGTTAATTAAAAAGCAGTAAATGAAAAAGTCTTCCAAAATGGCAGACTTTTTCTATAGCAATAAAAACACTAAATCAAACACCTTAGTGTACCACACTATGGCACTCAACCTTAGAAGTAGTCAAGTGCTCTAACTAAATTATATAATAACCACTATAATAATCAAGAATCCCTAATTGACTTTTGTTAATGTATAATGTAAAATACTAAAATTATCAGTGAGTTTAATGCAGAAAGGGTTGTTATTTATGAATAATTTCAGGCATATATTACCTTTGTTATATGATTATTATCTAGTATGTAAAGAAATGAGTTATACCAAAGCAGCTGAAAAATATCTTTTATCTCAATCGAATTTAAGTAGAAGCATAAAGAATTTAGAAAATGATTTGGGTTTGATTTTGTTAAACAGAAATAATAAAGGAATAGTATTAACTAGTGTAGGGAAGGAATTATATAATAAATTAGATATATTCTTTAATTCGTTTTCTTATGACAATAACAAATTAAAAAATAGTAAATTATCTGGAACATTAACTATTGGAACTACCCGTAATATTGCAGATAATAAATTAAGCAAATATATATTAAAATTAACAAAACTATATCCTGAAATTAGTGTAAAGGTTTGGATAGATAATGCAAGTAATTTATCTGAAATGTTAAAAAAGCACACAATTGACGTATTAATCGACTATTTACCATTTAAAAATGATTATGAAAATAAAGATGTAATTATACAAAAAATAGATAGTTTTAAAACATTTTTTGCTTGTAATAAAAATTTTTATGAAAAAGAAAAAAATAACATAAAAAAAATATCAGATTTAAATAATTATAATTTAATAATTCCTGGTAGTTCTAGAAGAAGAGACATATTAGAAAATCTTTTGCAACAAGTAAACGTAAAATTAGTCGCTAAAATTCAAATACCCGATTCAAAGTTAATGGCAGATTTAGTTTTAAATAGTAATTATATAGGTTATTTTATAGAAGAAGAAATAAATTTATATAATCTCGCAAAAATACATTTAAATGTAGAAACACCAGACAATGAAATAGGATTAATTTATTATAAAAGTTCTGTTAGCGAGGAAACTTCAAAACTTATCGAAATTATACTAGAATAGTAAATTAAAAATATTTACATTTAATTAGTCTATTTAAAAATGCATAATAATATGCAATATTGATATTATACTTTTCTATAATATCCTTTTATAATACTATCCCGAAAAGGTGATATTGTGAGAAAAAATATAGTCTTAATAGGTGTAGGGCCTCACTCTAAAAGAATTTATTTAAATTATTTAAAGAAAAGAAAGTTAAACTTGTCATTAGTAATAGAACTTAAATCAAAAAGAAAAGAAACAATACAATATTTAAAAAATAATGGTTTTAACAAAACAAAACTTTTTTTAATTAGTGATAAATACAAAGATTATGTTCATTTACCTGAATATATTGAAAAAGCATTAAAAAATATTTGTCAAAAATTAAAGATAACGCATTTTATAATATCTACTGAACCGAAAGCACATAATATGTATATTGAATTTTCGTTAAAAAACAATATAAACGTTCTTACTGATAAACCTATAACTGTAACGAAAAATATGAAAAAGTTAAGTAATATAGAAAAAATTAGAACTCAATATTATAATTTACTAAAACTTGAAAAAAAATCTAATGCTAAATGTTATATTATGTGTCAAAGACAATACAATAAAGGATACGAATATGTAAAAGAATTATTAAGAAAAATAGTATCTGAATATCAAATTCCTATTACTTATATAGATATATATCACTGTGATGGTGCGTGGGAAATGCCACACGATTTATTAAAAGAAAATCATCCATATAAATATGGATATGGTAAACTTTTTCATAGTGGTTATCATTTTATAGATTTATTAAGTGACTTTTTAAAAATAAATAATTTACTTATAGATAAAAACAAAAATATTAAATATGGAAAAATGAAATCATATTCTTTTTTTCCTAATGATGAATTAGCAGTATTTTCACCAAGTGACTATTGCAGATTATTTAAAAACGAAGAAATACCCCAATATTATAAAGATAATAAAATTGTTAATTTTAATAATTTTGGCGAAAAAAATTTTTATGGATTATTTAAGTTTACAAATAAAAATGGTCAAACAATAACAAATGCAAATTTGCAACTACTACATTATGGCTTTTCTAGAAGAGGATGGATAAAATCAAAACCATATTATAAAGAAAACGGAAGAGTTAGGCACGAAAGAATAAATATACAAGTTGGTCCATTGCTAAATATACAAATTCATAGTTATCAAAGTAAAGAAATAAAAGACAGAAATTTATTGGAAATTGAAGAACAAACTGGGGGATTAGAACATTTTTATATTGATATATATAGAAATGTAGATATGATAGGTGGTAAACCATTTGAAAGAGTGAAAATAGGTGATCTTTACTCTATGAAAGATAAAAAAGATATGCTAGGATATAATGAACTGGCTAGAGAAAAATTTTTAAATTATTTTTTTAGTAGTAAACCTGTTAAAGGAAAACTAGAAAAACAGGCATTAGCAATAGAAATATTGTATAGTTGTGCAAAGAGTACTATAGTTAATGAAAATGACAGTAAAATTAACGTGAAATGTTTAGATAAAATAATAGATTTAATAGATTTAAAACGATATGCTAAAAAGATATATCCAAAAGAAGAAAAAGAAATTATTTATATTTATGAAACCAAAAATACTGAATATACATTTGGAACAATTACTAATTATATTAAGAGCAAAAAATTATATGAAGTTTATATTTATATAAGAAATGATAGTAATTCTATTGCTAGTTGTTTACTTAATCGAACATTTTATAATAAAATTTATGCAAATGCGTATTTTTTACTACTAAAAAGTTTGGTAAAATTAAAAAAAATATATATAATAAAGAAAATAGTACAAAAATAATACAAAGTAAATACAAAAATAATACAAACGATTGTGCGTTTATAATAGAAGTATAACAAATTCATAGTCTATAAATAGAACTGAATTTGTAAAAAGAAAGAGATAAACG
>CANRKW010000096.1 GCA_947631345.1 uncultured Bacilli bacterium
CATCAACTTAGGTATAACTCACATTTTTTTAAGAAAACACTTCTTCTTATTTAAGACCTACCTCCAAGATTAGGTACTCGAAAGCTTTAGGCTGAGAGATACCTACATACACTTAAGTATAACTCATATTTTTTAAGAAGACATTTCTTCTTATTTATTATTCTACCACACTTTTTTATTTTATACTAGTATTTTTTTTATTAAAATATTTAAAGCAAAATAAAAGATGTTAATAAGTTATAAGTTATTAACACCATTTTTTTATTTTGTAAAAGATATAAGTCCCATATATCTAGCTCTTTTAACTTCTCTAGCAATATGTCTTTGATGTAATGCACAAGCACCTGTCATCCTTCTAGGTAATATTTTACCTTTTTCATTTATATATTTAGAAATAATAGGTACATCTTTATAATCAACA
Source organism: uncultured Bacilli bacterium (assembly GCA_947631345.1). The sequence goes on from CANRKW010000096.1 coordinate 422, forward strand.
CTTTTTCCAGCACACATTTGACATATTTTTTTCTTTCTTGGATAAAATTCTTTCATTATTTTCCTCCTCTAAAATGGTAAATCATCATCACTTAAAGATACTTCATTACCAAAATTTTTAAACGGATCTTCATTAGAAACATCTATACCCTCTTCCATACTTGGAGCATCCATTACTTCACTATAGTTATTAGGTGTGTCATTATATACAGAACTAGTAGTATCAACATATGCATTAACAGGTGCATTATTATTACTATTTCTACTACTCATAAACTCAACATTATCAGCAATAACTTCTGTAACATATCTTTTAGTACCATCTTGAGCATCATAACTTCTAGTTTGTATTCTACCATCACATCCAACTAAACTACCTTTAGAAACATACTTTCCAACATTTTCAGCTTGTCTTCCAAATATACTTACATTTATAAAATCAGCATCAATATTACCATCTTTATTTTTAAAATTTCTATTTATAGCCAAAGTAAATGATGCAACTTGATTCCCATTGGGCATAGTTCTAATTTCAGGATCTCTAGTTAATCTTCCAACTAATACAACTTTATTCATAATTATTTATCCTCCTTAATAATTAAATGTCTTAGTATTTTTTCATCAATTAAAGCTTTTCTATCAAATTCTTTAACTACTTTACTATCACATACAACATTAAGTAAATGATAAATACCTCTTACTTGTTTTTTTATTTCATATGCAAGTTTCTTTTGTCCTAAATCTTTAGAATTAGTAATTTTACCACCCATTTTAGTAATAAGTTTTTCAAAATTAGAAACAACTTCTTTACTTTCTTCTTCAGGAATATCACATCTTACAATGAACATAATCTCATATTTATTCATTATTTCACCTCCTTATGGTCTATGGCTTCTATATAGAAGCAAGGAAGAATCTATATTTTTTCTTCTTCAAGCGTATTATAGCAAAAAAGTAGATAATTGTCTACTTTTATTTTATTATATGATTAATTTATCTCTTAAGTGTTAATAAATAAGGATATACTTTTCAAATATGCAAGTTTAATAGTTAATTCAATAATTACATTTTTTCATAAATGGATCTTCAACAATTAAATTTAATTATATAAAATCATCTCTTTTATATTCCTTAGCATTATCCCAATTTTCATTATTTCTTATATCATTTATATTTTCAACATAACCTGGTATACTTGATAAAAACAAAGTTTCTTCAATATTTTTCCACTCTTCTTCTGATATTAAAACAGCATTTTTTCCTTTATTATTAACAATTGTAATTGGATTAAATCCAACATTTACATTTGATACTAACTTAAATAAATTATTTCTAGCTTTTGTTATATTTATTCTATTTATAATTCTCACCTCATTTTAAAATATACTTTATATTATAAAAAACTCTTAATATTAAGAGTTATCTATTTTTATGATTCTATTTTCTTTACTTCTTCTAAATACATTACTTCAGCTAATGTCATATAAGGTCCTACATATATTATAGCTATTCCAAAAGTAATTACAACAAGTAGTAACCATCCTATAAAACTTAAACAAAATACGAAAAATTCAAATTTATGTCCGTACATCTTTCTTTTAGATTCTTTCATTATTTCAAATATATCTCTTTCAGGATTATCCAAAAATATGTATATTGTTAAAGAATAACCAAGTGCAGCAATTATACCAGGTATTATAAATAATATACTCCATAAAGCCACAAATAATGATGTCATAAATGATAAGGCAAATAACGGAACTATATTTTTATAAAATCTAAACATTTCTTTTAATTCCAATATTTTTCCTTTACTTATATTAGAGTAATAATATATTAGTCCTGCATTTAAAGGTAATAAAAGAAAATTACATACAAAACTTATTATATAATACACATTTTCATTAATAGGAAAAATACTTATAACACCATCTACTATTAAAGATATGCCATATAGAATTAATAAAGGCACGATTAATTTACTAAAATTATTATTGACTATTTCTTTAGCCTTCTCTTTTATTTGAACACGACTTATTTTTTTATTACTCTTATATCCACATTTCAAACATTCCCCATTTTCATTTAATTCACTTCCACATTTAACACAATACTTATTCATATAACCTTCCTCTCATACATTAAATCTAAAATAACATATATCTCCATCTTGCATTTCATACTCTTTTCCTTCAAGTCTTACTTTTCCTGCTTCTTTTACTTTAATTTCACTTCCATATTTTACTAAATCTTCATAACTCATTATTTCTGCTTTAATGAATCCTCTTTTAAAATCTGTATGTATTAATCCCGCACAGTCAGGTGCTTTCATACCATCTTTAAATGTCCAAGCCCTAACTTCATCTTTACCAACAGTGAAAAATGTTTTAAGTCCTAATAATTTATATGTTATGTTTATTAAATTATCTAACCCACTCATATTTATACCTAATTCTTTTAAAAATTCTTCTTTTTCACTTTCTTCTAATTCTACTAATTCACTTTCTATTTTAGCACTCATTAATACTAAAGCATCATTATTTTGATTAGTATATTCTTTTATTTTATTTATATAAGGATTATCTAAATTAACCAAATCTTCATCATTTATATTAGCTAAATATATCATAGGTTTTAGTGTAATAAAGTTGAATACTTTAAGTATTTCTACTTCTTCTAAAGACAAGTCTATTTTTCTTAAAGGAATTCCTTTTTCTAAAGATTCCTTACATTTATTTAGTATTTCTATTTCTTTTAGTAATTCTTTATCTTTATTAGTTTCAGCTTTTTTAACTATTTTATCTAATCTATTATTTATTATTTCTAAATCACTTATTGCTAATTCTAAATTGATTATTTCTATATCTCTTATAGGATCAACATTTCCTTCAACGTGTATTATATCTTTATCTGTAAAACATCTAACCACATGTATTACAGCATCAACTTCTCTTATATGACTTAAGAACTTATTTCCAAGTCCTTCTCCATTACTAGCCCCTTTAACAAGTCCAGCAATATCAGTAAATTCATAATTAGTTGGTATACATCTAAGTGGCATATACAAATTTTCTAAAAAGTCTAATCTTTTATCAGGAACTACCACAGTCCCTAAATTAGGATCAATTGTTGCAAATGGATAATTTGCAGCTAATATGTTTTTTTTAGTTATTGCATTAAATAATGTACTTTTACCAACATTTGGCATTCCAATTATACCTGCTTTAAGTGCCATAAAACCCTCCTTTAAAATTGTAGTCCAGGTGTTGTATTAATTCCAATAGGTATTCCAGTTATATAAAAACCTACTATTAATATAAACCATAAGACAAACATCCAAACACCATAACTTTTCATATATTTTATTGTTCCAAATATAGTAACTTCATTATTTTTATCATATTTTTCCATATATGCAATATATATTACAAAGTATATCATTAAAGGTGTAAAAGCATAAGACAAACTACTTCCAGCCATATACACCACTTGGGCAAATTCAGGACTGATACTAGCATTCATAAGTGCAGGAACTACACTACCACTTATAATTTGCCATTTACTTATTGTACCAGTATAGAAAAGTCCAATTACAATGGTAATTATGAAGAAAAATATAATAAGTCCGATACCACTAAAACTAAATGTATTTACTAAATTAGATAGAAGTCCAGTTATTACAAGCCCGATATTACTTTTTTCGTAAACACTTATAAATAAACTAGATACAAATATTAAAACGATTATACTTCCTATACCATCTAATGAATATGATAAGCATTCACTAACATCTTTATTAGTTTTAATGTTTTTAGATACAAAACCATATGCAAGGCCTACTACTATAAAGAGAAACATAATTATAAATACAAAACCTTGATTGAATAATGAATTTTCTCCAAATAATTTATCTATATAATATGT
>CANRKW010000097.1 GCA_947631345.1 uncultured Bacilli bacterium
AATAATCCAACTCTTTTTATTTTTCAACTATTTTTGTTATAAAATTAAAGACTTTTCGTCAGAAATTTGGTACAATACATACTTAATGAAAGGAGAAAACCTTATGATAGTAAAAGAAATAGAAATTGAAGAATTTGATAACTTTGCTTCTAAACATATTTTGGCTAATTTTTATCAAACAAGTTACTATGGTATTTCTATGAGAAAAATGGGCTATAAAGATATGTATATAGGAATATATGATAATAATGAGTTAGTAGGTGCTTCCTTAATATTAGTAAAAACTATATCTCTTAACGTTAAATATGGCTATGCTCCTAGAGGATTTTTAATAGATTATTTCAATAATTTTGAAGAAACTACCAGTGCTTTAAAGAAATTCTTTAATAAAAAAGGATTCACATTTATTAAAGTTAATCCTCTTATATCTTATAGTGAAGTTAATTATACAAATAAAAGTAAAAAATATAGTGAAAAAGTTAATACTTTAATAGAAACTTTAGAAAAAAACAACTATAAAAAATTAAAAGACAACTTATATTTTGAAAGTATGTTACCTAAATATAATGCAATAGTTAATTTAAAAGATTTTGATTTTAATAAATTAGACTATAAATTACAAAATAAAATTAATAAAATAAATAATAAAGGGTTAAACTTTATTAAAGGAGATATCTATAATATAAGTGATGTTTATGAATTTATAAAAAGAAAAGAAGATGCTAGTGAAAGCTTTTATAATGGAGTTTATAAGAATTTTAGTGAAAAAAATATGATAGATTTATTCTTAATAGAAGTTAATTATCATGAATATTTAAGTAATTTACAAAATATTCATTCAATAGAAACTTTATTAAATGAAAAATTAAACAAAATATTTCAAATGAATCCTAAAGATAAAAACTTATATATTGAGAAAATGAAAAGTGATACTAAAATAACTAATATTAATAAAGAAATATCTTCTATTAATGAAAAAATACAACAAGGAATATTTAAAGAAATAATTGGAGGGGCTTTAGTAATAAAACAAAACAATATTGCTTCTATATTTATTAGTGGATTTAACAAAAACTATAATAAAGTTTTACCAAATCATTTTATGCATTATATGATTTTAACACATTATAAGGCTTTAAATTATAGTTATGTTGACTTAAATGGTATAACTGGTGACTTTAGTGATGATAACCCATATAAGGCTTTAAATACGTTTAAATTGGGTTGGAATCCAAAGGTATATGAATATATTGGAGAATTTGACTTTATAATAAAAGATACTACATATGCTTTATTATGGAGTACTAAAAAATTACATAAAGAATTTGAAAAACCAAATTTAAAAGTTAAGTAAGAGATTTTAAGATTTTAGAATCTCTTTTTTAATTTTAGAAATATTTATTGTTACTTTTATAAGGAAATATTTTAAATTTTCCTAAAGAAAGTAACATATAATTAAAAAAAACATAAAAAAAGAACTGAAAACAGTTCTATTTTAAAGCATTTATTAAATCTGCTTTTTTCATACTAGAATATCCTTCTAATCCTTTTTCTTTTGCAAGTTCTTTTAATTCTTGTAATGTTTTAGAAGATAAATCATCATTTTTAGTTTCTTTTTTGTTATTTAAAGCATCTTTGGCTATTTTAACTATTTTAGAAAATTCTTCTGGACTAGATATAGCAAGTTCACTTAACATTTTTCTATTTACTGTAACATCTGCTTTTTTAAGACCATCTATAAATTTAGAATAACTTATATCATTTTCTCTACAAGCAGCATTTAATCTTGTTATCCATAATTTTCTAAAGTTAGATTTATTTTTCTTTCTATCATTAAAACTATACTCTCCACTATGAAATAATTGCTCTTGTGCTGTTTTGTATAATCTATGTTTACTTCCAAAATAACCTTTTGCTTGTTTTAAAACTTTTTTTCTTCTTTGTCTAGATACTACTCCACCTTTAACTCTTGTCATCTATACTTACCCCCTTAATGCTTTCTTATATCTATTAGTATCAGCACTACTTAATACTGATCCTTTTCTATGATTTCTATTGAAACTTGTTGGTTTTTTACCTGTTTTATGATTTGCTCCAGGACAACCTATTTTTGTTGTTCCTCCTGGTCTTACTTTTACTTTTTTTGCTATACCTTTATGTGTTTTTTGTTTTGGCATATTTTACATCTCCTTCTTTTATTTTTTTGGTGCGACTATAAGACTCATAATGTATTTTCCTTCGAATTTAATATCTTCTGCTATTTCTCCTACATCACTTAATTCATTTGCAAATTTCATTATAACCTCACGTCCTAATTCTGAATGGGCTACTTGTCTTCCTTTGAATCTAACAGAAACTTTAACTTTGTGTCCTTTTAAAACATAACTTCTTGCATTTTTTAGTTTTGTTTCAAGATCATGTTTATCAATAGTAACACTTAGTCTATATTCTTTTAGTTCAAGATTTTGCTCCCTTTGTTTTTTCTTTGCTTCTTTTTCTTTTTTTAGTTTTTCATATTTGAATTTGTTATAGTCAATTACTTTACATACAGGCATGCCTGCACTACTCATAAGCACTAAATCAAGTCCAGCATATGTAGCTAGTGTTCTTGCATCCTCGATTTTTTTTATGCCCAGTTTTTCTCCATTTGGACCAATTACCATAACCTCATCAAATTTTATTTGTTCATTAATTAGAACTTCATTACTTTGCTTCGCTATTAGAAGTCACCTCCAAAAATTATAAAAAGTGAATACAATTGTATCCACTTAAAAAACTTTATAAGCATTTTACCTACCAATGTAATCAGTCAGGTGAGTGTGGATACACTGCTTTCTCTTTTTAACTATGAATATTCTATAATATAATATATGCTTTTGTCAAGAATTTTTTTCACTAGTTTTACCTTTTAATAGTATTTCTTCTTGTTCTTTTATAAAGCTTTCTTTTAATTTATCACATACTTCATCTGTTATATTTAATTTACCATTTTTAAATATTTCTAAGCCAGTTATTTCTTTTATATCTTTTTCTTTTAAATCACTTACTAATTTATATAATTCATCTAAATTAAAGCCTTCTTCTTTTATATGAGTATATAAGTGACTTGCAAATAATACTCCTATTATATATCTAGCATATATAGCAAAATATAAGTTGTCTTTTTCTATTATATCATTTAGACCTTTTTCATATTCTTTTTCAAAAAATGTACGAAGAGGACTTCCTATTTCTAAAGTTTTTATGAAATCTTTTATTTTACTTTCATCTATATGATTATTATTAGTTTTATATATATGAATAAATATTCCTTGTAAAACAGTATGTACTGCATTACGATATGCATAGTATAAAGTATTGTTTTTTACTTTATTTATTTCATCTTTATCATAAGGACTAGCTTGTTTTAGATAGTCATTTAATATGTATTCCATAGTTATACTAGTTATTTCAAGCATTATTCGATTAGTACTTAACATAGTGTTTTCTTTTCTACTAAATTTATGTGTTATTTCGTGTACTAAAGTAAATATGTCTTCTATTGTATTAGAATAATCTATTGTAATAACACCTTCTCTATTTACTAGAGAACCATTTTCACCATTAGATTTTCTAAATTGTATTTCATTAAGTAATCTATTAAATTCTGCTAAATATGAAGGACTTATGTTTCTTAAAAATTCACTTGATATTCTAATAGATTCACTAAGTTCTTCTTTTTCAAATACTTTTTCTTCTTTTAATCCACTTACATTAGATATTAATATATAAGCAAGTTTTGTTATTTCACCTAAATTTGACATTTCAAATTGTATATCTTTATCTTCTAAATCACATTTCATTATTTCATTTATTTTATTATAATCCATATTATATGCACCTTCTTTACATTAATATAACAAATTTATGTTAAAAAATCTACCAAATTTGATAGATTTTTGTTTATTTATGTTAATTTACTTTAGAGGAACATTCAGAATCTATAGTAAATTCATATGGAGAATTACTTGTTCCATTACCACTTTTAATTGTGGCACAGGATTTTATTGATATAACAGGTCGAACACCAACATCAGATCTTCCCGTATTACCATTTCCGTCTAAACGTCCGGAAGCATTTACAAAATAAACGTAGGCGAAGATGTCGTTCCATTCAAGAGGAGACATAGTCCACCAATCTGTCTCTCCAGTTGACGAATTACCACCCGCATTTCTGTAATAGTAAACATTTGAATTTTCTGCAAAATTACCACCGGCAAACAAAACCTCATCTGCAGTCATTAATC
>CANRKW010000098.1 GCA_947631345.1 uncultured Bacilli bacterium
ACATAAAAAATCACACATAAAAAATTATGTGCATAGCAAAAAATATGAAGTTTTTTTAACCTCTAAATTACCCCCCCGGTGCAATATTTTGTACAAATTCTCTAGTTAACTTCATATCCATCTTTCTCCTTTATTTTTCTTATATTTTAATTTTATACTTACTTTTTTATTTAGTCAATTACAAAACAGATGTTCTTCTATATTTTTATTTTAATTTATTATATAATTTAATTAGAGCATTCGACTTTTTCTAGGTTGAGTGTCATGAGACACTACTAAGCTGAGGGGTTTAGTGTTTTCATTACTTCGAGCATATTAACCAATTTCATGATTATTATGACGAGTAATAAAATTATTATTAGGTGCAATTTATCTTTAGAATTTCTATTCATAATATCACATCCTTTCATAAAATCTTTAGTTTATTCAACTTTGGACCCCCTGAAAGTTGTGACACTAAGCCCAGTCTTGTGCTCCAAGAGGCATAATAACATAAAAATATTATAAATGCAAATCGCGAATTTTAAGTTTTTGAACACCAATTTTCGCATATTTTGACCAATTTTAATCAAAATTGAACCAAAATTAAAAAAGCATACAAAAAAAGTCTACCAATTTTAAATTTTGGTAGATTTTAATTTTTTTATAAATTTTTCTTTAATTTAATATCATATAAATATAATAAATAGCAAATACTAAAAACATTAAAAATCCTTCTCTTCTAGAAAGTTCTCTATTACTTCTTCCAAATACATAAAATATTACTGCTGATATTAAAACTACAAATGTATCTATTAAACCAAAAGAACTAGAAGAAATAGCCCCATATATAGTTATTGGTAAACCTAATACTATACATATGTTAAAAATGTTTGTTCCTATAATATTTCCTACTGCCATATCAAATTCACCTTTTTTTGCAGATGCAACAGTCATTATTAATTCTGGTAATGATGTACCTATAACTATTATAGTCATTGATATTACTTTTTGACTTATTCCAATTGTTTCTGCTAATAAAACTGCATTATCTACTACCATATCACTTGCTATTACAATAGATACTAAACTAAATATAATTAATATTATTGATTCTTTTAATGAATATTTTGCCTTTCTTCTACTTTCTGTTTCTCCATTTTTTGCTATTTGAATTATATAAAATATAAAATATGCGAACCAACATAGTAGTATTATTGCGTCTGCTCGATTTAGTCCATTTATTGCTGTTTTTTTAAATAATGTATCACTTAATAATATGAAAAATGATATAGTTACAAATACTAAAATAGGTAATTCTTTTTTTATTGTTCTTAATTTTACTTTTATGGGTTTTACCATTGCTGCTACACCTACTATAAGTAGTATATTTACTATTGAACTACCTATAACATTAGCAAGTGTCATATCGACATTTCCTGTTCTAATACTATTAAATGATATAGCAAGTTCAGGCGCACAAGTTCCAAATGAGGCAACTGTTAAAGCTATTAACATTTTAGGAACTTTTAATCTTATAGAAAGTGCACTGGCAGAATCTACAAATATATCAGAAAAGTAAATTAAACATATTAATCCAATTATAAGTAATATAAGACACGTTGCTATCATTTTTTATTCCCTTCTTTTATTCTTTCAAAGTATTTATATAATTCCGATACTAAAATTATTGGTGTTGCAAGTAAGAATAATATTAGTACGTGTGTTGGTTTTATTGGGTTTGTTTCTAAAATATGTGATAGAAATGAGTTTTCTACTACTACAAATTGAAGTAATAATACACTAGTTATTCCTATTAATAATACTTTATTTTCTTTTAAAGGTTTTTTTAGTATTGATGTAGTTTCACTTCTACAATTAAAGCAATGTAGGTTTTGAATAAATACCATTAATAATAATATATAACTTCTAGATGTTACAACATCTAATTTTGTATAGTCCATTAAATAAATCCATACTCCAAAAACTATTATTCCCATTACTAAACCCATTAAAGTTATTTCATTTATTAGCATTCTATCAAATAGACTTTCTTTTGGACTTCTTGGTTTTTTGTTCATTACATTTTTTTCTCCACTTTCAAAGGCTAGTGCTACATCTTGTATTCCATCTGTTACTAAATTAAGCCAAAGTAGTTGTATAGCAGTTAGTGGGATATCATAATTTAGTATAATTGATAACATATAGAATATAACTTCACATACCGCACAAGATAAAAGCATATATGTTACTTTTCTTACATTACTATAAGCATTTCTTCCTTCTTCTATTCCAGTTACTATTGTTGAAAATTTGTCATCTGTTATTATCATTTGACCCGTTTCTTTTGCTACATCTGTTCCTGAACCCATTGATATACCTACATTTGCTGATTTTAAGGCTGGAGCATCATTTACACCATCTCCTGTTACTGCAATAAATTCGCCTTGTCTTTTATATGATTCAACAATTTGTAATTTTTGAATAGGTGTTACTCTAGAAAAAACTCTTTTTGTTTTTATAAATTCGTCAAAAGATTCTTCTCCTTTTAATAGTTCTTCATCTATTTCTTTTCCAGTTGCTACTTCATTTTTGTTTTTTGCTATTTTTAGATGTTTTGCTACTGTGAAGGCTGTTAATGGATGATCTCCAGTTACCATTACAACTTTAATTCCAGCAAGTTTACATTTTTCTACTGCCTTATTTGCATCTGTTCTAACTGGATCTATGAAAGCAACTAATCCTAAAAATGTTAATTCTGGTATTTCTTTTTCAGTGTATTTTTCTTTTTCTTTAAAGTCTTTTACTTCTCCAGTTGCAAATGCTAAAACTCTGTAACCAAGACTTGCTAATAATTCATTTTGTTCTGTTATTTTTTCTTTATCTAATTTTTTTGTTTTTCCATTTACTAACATTTTAGTTGAAAAACTTAATACTTTTTCTAGTTTTCCTTTTACTGCAATTTTTACTTTTTTCTTATCTTTATAAAAGGAAGCACTGTAAGCGTTTTCTGATTCATATGGAATTAAACCTATTACATCTTTTTTTAACTCATTTATGTTAAATCCTGCTTTTATGCCTAGAGAAAGAAGGGCTATGTCCATTGAATCTCCATAACTTATCCAGTCTTTTTTTACTTTTTCTAAATTTGCTTCATTGTTGTATACTCCTTCTTTTACAAGAGTAGTAATTAATTCTAAAGGGTATTCGCTTGTTACTTTTCCTATGCCATTATAGCCTATTCCACTTATTTCGTATTCATAATCGTTAGGTAAAAGTATTTTTTTTGCTGTTTGTTCATTTATTGTAAGTGTTCCAGTTTTGTCACTTGCTATTACTGTTGCACTTCCTAAGGCTTCAACTGAATTTAACTTTTTTACTAATACATTTTTTTTGGCCATTTTATTTGAGGCAATTGAAAGGGATAATGTTAAGACCACTGGTAAACCTTCTGGAATTGCCGATATTGATAATGCTATTACTAAGAAGAAGATTTCTTTTGGAGCATAGTTTTTGTAATATAAAATTAAGGCTATTAAAATGGCTAAAACGGCTACTAAAATTCCTAGTTGTTTTGTAAATTTTTTCATCCTTATTTCTAATGGAGAAGATGTGTCATCTTTATACAAAACTTCTGTTGCTATTTTGCCTATTTCAGTGTTTTTTCCAGTTTCAACAACTATTCCTACTGCCCTTCCTCTCATTACTACTGTTCCTATAAAAGCCATGTTGTGTCTATCATTTATTATTGTTTTTTTGCGAATTATTTTGCTATCTTTTTCTCTTGCTATTGATTCTCCTGTTATTATGGATTCGTCTATGCTCAAATTATGGGCTTCTATTAGTCTCATATCTGCTGGTACTTTTGTTCCTGACTCTAAATAAACTATGTCTCCTGGTACTAGTAGGTCTGAGGGTATTTCAACTACTTTTTCATCTCTTAATACTACTGCGTTCATTTTCATTAATTCTTTTAAAGCTTCTGCGTTTTTGTTACTTTT
>CANRKW010000099.1 GCA_947631345.1 uncultured Bacilli bacterium
TGCAACTACATTTTATTAAAGTATTTGATTTAAGTCAAGTTGTATTATTTAAAATATTTCACTAAAAATGATGTTTTATTATCTTTAGATTTAACGCTAATTTGTCCATTATTACTTTCTATTATGGATTTTGATAATGAAAGCCCTATACCCAAACTAGAAGAAGTGCTATTTTCCCCTTCATAAAATCTTTCAAATATATGCTTTATATCTCTTGAGTTTATTGTATTTCCATAATTTTCTATAGTAATTAATGTATATAAATCATTACTAGTACATAATACATTTACTTCTTTATTTAAGTAAGAGTATTCTATAGAATTTTTAAGTATATTACTAATAGCTTCAATTTGCCATTTTTTATCACATACTATATTAGTATTATCTTTTATATCAACTTTTACATTAACATTTTTTAAATCACTTAAAGGTAATACATTTTTAACAGATTCATCTATTATATATTTAATACTTATTTTTTCTTTCTTAAATTTTATTGTATTTGAATCAAATTTAGATAATTTAAGTAATGTATTAATAAAATAATTCATATTTACTATATCTCTTTTTATATCTATTAAAAATTCTTGTCTTATTTCTTTTTCCATATTTATATCATCTATTAAATTATCAAGCATTATTAATATACTTGTAAGTGGTGTTTTTAATTGATGAGATATATCTTCTAATGAATTTTTTAAATTTATTTTATCTATATTTGAATTAACACTTGCTTCTTTTAATTTTATAGTTGTTTTATATATTTCACTTTTTAATTTAGATAATTCTGTTTCATTAACTTCATTTATTTTAAGTGAATAATTACCTTTATTTATTTCTTTTATATATGAAGTTATTTCCTTTATTTCTTTATCTTTCTTTTTATTATATTTTATAAATATTAAAATTAGTAATGTAAAACTTAATATTAGAAATATAATATTTAATATTAGAAAATTAAAATTTGCTTCATCATTTTTTAAAATTGCACTGTCAGTAGAAAATATTCCATATTTAGATAATATATCTATTTTTTGATTATTTTCACTAGTTAATATTTCTATTATTTCATTTGTAGTAATTAATGGGTATTCTGTTTCTATTTTATTTATAATTTCGTTAATTTTATCATTATAATTTTTAGTATATATTTTATATTCTATTATATTTATAGTACTAAAAGTAATAATAATTATAAGTAATATAAAAGTTATTTTTACATATTTATTCTTCATCTATTCTATACCCTATTCCTTTTATTGTTTTTATTATATCTGTTTTTATTTTTTCTCTTATTCTTTTAAAATAAACTGTTACTGTATGTTCTTCTACATAATTTCCAGAACACTGCCATATTTTATCTAATATTGTATTTCTAGTTACTACTTTATTTATATTTGTAAATAATAAATTTATTATATTTAATTCTATTGGAGTTAATATTATTTCTTTATTTTCTTTATATAATACTAATTTATCTAAATCAAATGTTATATCTTTTACTTTAATTTTATTTTTTTTATTTCTAAGTAATATTTTATTTATTCTTACTATTAATTCTTTAGCACTAAACGGTTTAGTCATATAGTCTTCTGCACCAAGTTCTAATGTACTTACAACCATTTCTTCTATATCACATGCAGTTAAAAATATAGTTGGTATTTTCTTTATTTTTATGTAATTTTTATAAAAGTCAAATCCATTTCCATCAGGTAATGTTATATCTAATATTATTAAATCTACATTAGAGTTTTCTATATATAATTTAGATTCACTTATTTTTCTTTTATAAACTAAATTATAACTTGTTTTACTAAAACTATATATAAGTCCTTTTATTATTTGTAAGTTATCTTCTATTAGTAATATGTTCATAATTGTTCCTCACTTTGCTAATTTTTCTATTATAATTTGTAGCACAGAACTCGGTAATTGGTAATCGATTACCGAGGTTTATGCTAATGTTTTCTGTTAATTCAAAAATAGTTATAACTAAAATATTTAATATTTATTTTTCTTTTAAGAATCTTTTTAGTAAAAATGTTAAAAAGTATGGAAAAGTATAAAATTTATCATTAAATCCTATATTTTTATTACATAATTTAATTCCATATTTAATTTCTTTATAAGTATTTTTTTCTATTAAAGTATTAAGTGATTTAGTAGAGTTATCATTTGCTTTTACTTCTACAGGTATAAGAGTATCAGCGTCTCTTACAAAAAAGTCCATTTCTAAAGTTCCTTTTTCATTTTTATAGAAATATAAGTTATACCCTTCTTGTACTAACATATCTCCTACTACACTTTCATATATAGCCCCTTTATAAGTATTAAAGTTTTTATTTTCTCTTAAGTCCATTTGTGCTTCTTCATCAAGTGATCCAATTAAAAGTCCTATATCTGTAAAATACACTCTATAATTATCTGGATTATAATTTCCTTTTAGTGGTAATTCTAAATTTTGTAAACAATAACTTACATTAATTATTCCAGCATTACTTAACCACTCTATTACACCAATATATTCACGATTTCTTGCTCCATCTAATATTTTTGATACTTGAAACTTCTTATTTTCTTTTCCTAAAAATACAGGAACTTTTCTATAAGCATTTAATATTTTAGTTTTATCTAAACTACTAGCATATTTTGTTATATCTTCTTCATAGTCGAGTATTATTTGTTTTTGCATTTCTAATAAACCTGAATAGTTTTTTTGTTCTATAAATCTACTAACTATTCTTGGCATTCCACCTACTATCATATATTCTTTAAAGTTCTCCATCATAACATCATATGTAAGTTTTGAAAGTGGTTTAATATTAATCATATGATTATACAAGTCTTCTATTTGTTCTTTTTTATACCCTTTTGCCCATAAAAATTCTTCAAAGTCCATTGAGTGCATTTCATAGTCTTGTTTATTTCCAACACTGTTTGACTCAATTTCTTTATAATTAATACCCATTAAAGAACCAGAACATATTACATCATACCTATTATCAATATTAAATGATTTTAAAGAAGTAGCAGCATTTATACAGTCTTGTATTTCATCAAAAAATATAAGAGTTTCTCCTTCTTCAAAGACAAAATCAGGATTTAATAAAGATATATTTCTAATAATTGTATCTACTTCAAACCCATCATCAAATATAACTTTATATTTTTTTTGTAAGGCAAAATTAATCTCAATAAAATTTTTATAATTATTATGCGCAAAAAACTCTACTGCGTCTGTTTTACCAATTTGTCTAGCGCCTTTTATTATTAAAGGTAATTTATTAGAATCATTTTTCCAATTAACTAAATATTCATCAATTTTTCTTTTCAATCTTAACATAAAATACACCTCTATTTATATTTTATCACAAAATTCCTATATTTTTAACACTATTTTTCACAAAATTCCACACTTTTTTGCTGTTTTTTTCACAAAATTCCAAAAAAGAGCATTTCTGCCCTTAAATATTTTCATTTCTAATAGTTTCTATTGTATTTTGTTTATTAATTTTATTAATTGAATATTTCATTATCATAAATATTAATAACATTACTATTATTATAGATATTATAATAGAATTTATAGGTAATTTGTATATTGTAGAAGCATTAAAGGCTTTATATATTATTATTGATAGTATTATTCCTAAAGGTATTCCTATTATTAATGATTTTAGTCCAATGAATAAACTTTCTAAACGTACCATTCTATTAAATTCACTTTTTGTCATACCAATACTTTTTAACATTGCAAATTCTTGTCTTCTTAATTCCATACTAGTTGTAATTGTATTAAATATATTAGTTATTCCAATAAGTGATATTACAGTTATAAATCCATATAAGAATATACCTACTAATGTATATAGATTATTCATCATTCTAGCATTTTCTTCTCTATTGTATAACTCATAGTTTTCTCCATCTAATATAGTTTCTATTTCATCTTGTAATTTACTTGCAT
>CANRKW010000100.1 GCA_947631345.1 uncultured Bacilli bacterium
TATTTCTTACGTTCTTTAATTCTAGCATCACGAGTAATCATACCAGTACCTTTTAATGTAGGTCTATATGCTTCGCTGTTTACTAAAAGTAATGCTCTTGCTATACCTAATCTAATAGCACCAGTTTGACCATTAAATCCTCCACCTCTTACATTAACATCAACATCAAAACTATCTTGTGTTCCAGTAAGTACTAAAGGTTGTTTTAAATCCATAACCAATGTTTCATAAGGCATATATGTATTAACATCCATACTATTTACAGTGATTTTGCCTTTGCCACTTTTTAATATTACTTGTGCTACACTTCTTTTTCTTCTACCAGTCGCTTTATATACTTTTTCTGCCATAAATCCTCCCTATAAATTGATTTTTTCAGGCTTTTGGGCCTCATGTTTATGTTCACTACCTTCATAAACATATAATTTCTTAAACATGCTTCTTCCAAGTCTTGTTTTAGGAAGCATACCCTTTACTGCTCTTTCTACCATTTGTACAGGATATTCATTTCTCATAACTTTAGCAGTTCTTTCTCTTAATCCACCTGGATATCCACTGTGATTATAGTAAACTTTTTTGTCTAACTTATCGCCAGTCAAATTAACTTTACTAGCATTAATTATTATAACTGCATCCCCACAATCAATATGTGGTGTGAAAGTCACTTTATGTTTTCCTCTTAAAATATGTGCTGCTTTAGTAGCAACTCTACCTAAATTTTGACCTTCAGCATCAATTAGATACCATTTAGTAACTGTATCTTCCTTTCTTAACATAAATGTCTTCATTTTACTCTCCTTCTTATATCCTTATATATATGCTTTCCCAAGGCAATATATAAAGATACATTAAAAAATGTACCGAGTATCATTATACTTGTTTTCTATGATAAAGTCAAACAAAAATGACTATTTTCTATGAAAAACACATAGAATATTGACAAACAACACTTAAAATTATAAAATGGAAATAAGATAAAGGAAGTTGGAGGTTAAATATAAATGAAAAAGAATAATATAGGGGTTATGGTATTTTTAATAATACTGATGGTTGGATGTTTAATATGTGGTACGTTAGGTGCTTTAGAAAATAAAACTCATTTCTTATCGTCAAAAGAAGATAATGAAAATAAAGACGATGAAGAACAAACAGATAATTTTCAAGTTACTTATAGATATTATTTAGAAAATGAAGAAGTTGATACTTTACCACCAAAACAAAAACTAGACGAAGAAACAGTTGAAGAAACAGAAATAGAAACTTATATGTATGTATTTGATAGATACTTATGTAACAACAATGTAACAGGAACTTGGGATGAAGAAACTTGGACATTTAACCCAGTTCTAACAGCAAATGCAACTTGTAGATTATATTTTACAAAAAATGTTCACAGTATTACATTTAAAGCAGTTAATGGTATTTTACCAGAAGAAAAAGAAGAAATAGCTTTAACAGCAGAAATAAATAAAGATGTAACAGTTAACATATTACCAAAAGAAGGATATGAATTTAACAAAGTAGACTGCACTAACAATGCAAAAGGCGAATATAATATAGAAAGCCACGATTTAAAAGTTAGTGGTGTTACAAAAGATAACACAGTTTGTACAATAGATTTTAAAATAAAAGGAATCAACGTAGAAGTAAGAACAGCAAACGGAACAGTTGAACAAGAAAAAGTAACAGCAAATTACAATGACACAGTAACATTTAAAGTTAAACCAGCAGAAAATTATGTATTTTCAACAGTAGAATGCACAAATGATCAAAAAGCAACATATCAAGATGAAACACTTACAGTTAGTGATTTAACAAATGACACAGTATGTACAGTACAATTTAAACCATTAAAATATTCAGTTTCATTAGAAGTTGAAGGCGGTGTAATATTAGCCTCTTCTCCAAGCCCAGTTGAACTTAACGAAGGCCAAAACGCATCTTTTGGGATAAGCCCAAATGGAAAGTATACAGATTATACATTAGACTGTGGAAGTGACGTAAATGCAACATTTGAATCAAATATGGTTAAAGTATATGATGTAAAAAAAGACATAAGTTGTAAATTAACTCTTAATTTAGAAACTGAAGAAAATGAATAAGCAAATGAATAATTTGCTTTTTTCTTTCTAAAAAGTTATAATTAATCTCATGAAATGGAAAATAGGAAATTTAAAAATTGATAATCAAGTAGTTTTTGCCCCAATGGCTGGTGTTTCTGACATAAGTTACAGAAATATAATAAAAAGTATGGGAGCAGGTTTAATGTTCACTGAAATGGTAAGTGCAGAAGGTATTCTTCATAATAGTGAAAAAACAATAGATTTAATAAAATTTGAAGAAACACAAAGACCAATAGCAGTCCAAATTTTTGGTAGTAACTCTAGCACTTTAACAAAAGCAGCAAAATTTATTGAAGAAAACTTTCACCCAGATATTATAGACATCAATATGGGCTGTCCAGTACCAAAAGTAGCAATAAAAAGTAAAAGTGGAAGTGCTTTATTAAAAGATCCAGACAAAATTTATGAAATTGTAAAAAGTGTCGTTAAAGAAACACATACACCTATATCTGTAAAAATAAGAAGTGGATGGGATAAATCAAGCATAAATGCCGTTTTAATTGCAAAAAAAATAGAAGAAGCAGGAGCCTCATTAATTACAATTCACGCTAGAACTAGAAGTGATGGATACACTGGAAATGCAGACTGGAACATAATAAAAGAAGTAAAACAAGCAGTAAAAATCCCAGTAATAGGAAATGGAGATATAAAAGTGCCAGAAGACGCAAAAAAAATGCTAGAAGAAACAAAATGTGATGCAGTTATGATAGCAAGAGCAACACTTGGTAATCCATGGTTAATAAAACAAACTATTGAATATTTAGAAAAAGGTGTTATAATTAATAAGCCACTGCCAAAAGATATAATAAACATGATAAAAAAACATTACTTTTTTCTAAAAAAATACGAAAATGAAAAAAAAGCACTAGTTTTAATTCGTTCTCACGCACTATGGTATCTAAAAGGTATACCTAATATTAAAGAAAAAAAACAAGAACTTTTAACTTGCAAAACAGAAAAAGAATTTTTTACATGTTTAGAATTCATTGAAAATATAATAAAAACATAATATTAAAAGAAAAGAGGAATTTTATGAAAAACTTACCAATATCACATTTAATTTTAATTATGATAGATGAAAATAATGAAATAGACACAAGAATAAGTGCTGAAATTGAATTTTACAGAAGGATGAGCAAATTTGATTTAAATAAAACAAAATTTATTGATGAAGAAGAATCAAAAATGCAAAAAAGAGGAATAAATATTGAAAATTATTTATTTAAAGAAAATGTAACCATGCAAGATTTAATAGAAACATATCTTACTTTAGACCATAACCTTCTTACATTTAGTGAACTTCATTTATGTAATAGAAAAGATACACTATACCCTTTCTTTAGAAAAATAATTAGTACTGAAATTTTAAATATTGATGAGTTAATAGAAGAACTTTTAGCAAAATCTAGTAATGAAAGTGAAATTAAATATTTACAAGGTTATCAAGAAATATTAGAAAAAAGAATAAAAGAAAGACAAGAAAAAACAGATACATTAAGTTATTTAGAAAACTATGGTATTACTTATATTCCAAATTATCAAATTATATGTAGTACTTCTTTATTAAGTTTGTTAAAAAATGAAATAGTAAAAATGTTAAGAGAAACAAACGTAGTACAAATGCCAGCTATTTATAAGTTAATTTTAGAAGATGAAAAATTATTAAAAGGAATAAAAAAGAAATTAATGAAAGAAGTAAAACAAGGTTTTGAAGTAAATTATGATGTTGATGTTTTAAAAAGA
>CANRKW010000101.1 GCA_947631345.1 uncultured Bacilli bacterium
ATAATCCAACTCTTTTTATTTTTCAACTATTTTTGTTATAAAATTAAAGACTTTTCGTCAGAAATTTGGTACAATAAGAAAAAAGGTGAAGTTTATGAAAGTTAAAATTGAAGGGTTAGACCATTTTGGAAGAGGAATGGCTAATATAAATGGTAAAATCATATTTGTAGAAAATGCTTTAAAAGGAGAACTAGTAGATATAACTATATATAAAGAAAAGAAGAATTTTAGTGAAGCAAAAATCAATAAAATAATAGAAAAAAGTAGTGAAAGAGAAACTCCAATATGTAAGTATTATGGAATATGTGGTGGATGTAATACTATGCATATGAGTTATAAATGTGAGTTAGAATTTAAAAAAGAGAAAGTAAAAAATATATTAAAAAAATATGCTTTAATAGATGTAAATCCTAAAATAATTGAAAGTGAAAAAAGATTAGGCTATAGAAATAAAATAACACTTCACTATAAAAACGAACAATTAGGTTTTATGAAAGAAAAATCAAATGAAATAATAGAAATAGATAGTTGTCCTTTAGTAATGAAAGAAATAAATGAATACTTAAAAAATGATATAAAAGAAAGTGTTATAATAAGAGAAAATACAAATAAAGAAATAGTTACTAATATAGATAATAAAACTATGATAGAAAATATTAATAATTATAAATTTATGGTAGATGCTAATTCATTTTTTCAAGTAAATCATTATATATGTAGTAAATTATTTAAATTAATAGAAGAAAATATAGACATTTCTAATGTATGTTTAGACCTTTATTCTGGTGTTGGTACTCTTAGTATAGTAGCAAGTAAAAAAGCAAAACAAGTTTATGGAATAGAAGTTAATAATTATTCATATAAAAATGCAGTTAAGAATTTAGAATTAAATAATATAAAAAATGTTAAATTTATAAATGGATTAGTAGAAAAAGAAATAACAAAAATAAAAGAAAGTGTTGACGTTATAATAACAGACCCGCCAAGAAGTGGTATGGACTATGTAACAATAGATACAATTAATAAATTAAAACCTAAAAAAATAATATATGTAAGTTGTAATCCATTAACTTTAGCAAGAGATCTAAAACTATTAGATAAATATAAATTAGAAAATATAACTCTTTTAGATATGTTTCCAAATACTTATCACGTTGAAAGTTTTTGTGTTTTAAAATTAAAATGAAAAGGTCTTTATAAAAAAATTAAACTAAATGTTCACATAACTAGTAATTAATGTGAGCGTTTAGTTAAAATAATTATTTAATTTTTAACGAAAAGATATAAAAAAATATTGTAAAATACTACAAATTAGTTTATACTTACAAGTAAAGGAAGTAAAGAAAAGCAAATAAAGTAAGGAAAAGTTAAAAATGGAAATAGCTAAATTAAGTTCTAAAGGACAAATAACACTACCAAAAGAAATAAGAGAAAAATTATGTTTAAAGGAAGGTGATAAAGTTATGTTTATTGAAAAAGAAGGTGAAATAATAATGCTAAAGTCAGCTGAAAATGTCATAAATGAAATGAGAGAAGCAATGAAAGGCGAAGCAGAAAGATTAGGGCTTGAAAGTATAGACGATGTGGTTAAAATGATTAAAGAGATTAGAAAAGAAAAGAGTTCGGAAAAATGAGAATAATGGTAGATACCAATATAATAGTCTCGTTAGTAGTTTTTAATAATGAACAACTAATGAGCATATTTGTGAATATTTCAAAAAACCATAAACTTATTTTGAGTTCTTACATAATAGAAGAAACATTTACAGTTTTTAATAAAAAATTTCCAACTAAAATAAAAGATTTAACAAATTTCTTTAATAATTATAATTATGAATTAATATATTATTATCCATTTTTTAGTAAATACGAAAGTAATATCAAAATAAGAGATAAAAATGACGTGCCAATTTTAACTTCAGCTTTAATTGCAAAAGCAGATATATTGATAACTGGTGATAAAGATTTTGATGGAATATATATTAAAGGATTAAATATTATGACTTTAAGAGAATTTTATGACAAATATGTTAAATAATTACTTGTAAAATACTAAAAAATAGTCTATACTTACAAGTAAGGAATACAAAGAAAGTAGGGAGAAGATAAAAATGGAAATGGCTAAATTAAGTTCTAAAGGACAAATAACACTACCAAAAGAAATAAGAGAAAAACTATGTTTAAAGGAAGGTGATAAAGTTATGTTTATTGAAAAAGATGGTAAAATAATAGTGGAAAAATCTGTTGATTCGATAATAGATGAAATAAGAAGGGATTTTGAAGGCGAAGCAGAAAGATTAGGACTTAAAAATATTGATGATGTGGTTAAAATGATTAAAGAAATAAGGCAAAAAAATACTGATAAATGAGAGTAATGCCTGATACAAATATATATGTATCTATTTATGTTTTTAAGAGCGAACTACTTAAGAACATACTTGTGAATATTTTAAAAAATCATACATTGATAATATCAACTTACATAATAGAGGAATTATATAATGTTGTTAAAGAGCGATTTCCAAAAAGGTATAAATCTTTAAATGTATTCTTAAATTCTATAAAATTTGAATTTTATTTTATACCAAAAAGCTTATATAAAATAAATACTTTCAAATTAAGAGATAAAAAAGACATCCCTATTTTATATTCCGCTATAATATCTAAAACGGATATTCTTATTACTGGTGATAATGATTTTAAAGGTGTTAAGGTAAAAGATTTAGAAATTATGACTCCAAGAGAATACTATGAAAAATATTTACAAAATTAGCACTCAACTATTGACAGTGCTAATTATAAGTGTTAAAATTATAAATGTAAAAAGTAATAAATATACTTTTTATGGGTATTATAGAATATATAATATTAGAAAGGAAGATGGTTAATATGTTTATGATACCAAGAAGAAATGATTTTGATTTACTTGATGACATTTTTGATGATCCATTTTTTACAAAAAATGAAAGTAGAATAATGAGAACTGATATTAAAGAACACGATGATAATTATTCTATTAGTATTGATTTACCAGGATATGATAAAGACAATATCAAAATTGATGTAGAAGATGGTTACCTTACAGTACACGCTGTTATGGACAAAGAAGACAAAGATGAAGAAAAAGGTAAATTCGTTCGCCGTGAAAGATACTATGGTGAATGTAAAAGAAGTTTCTATGTAGGAGATTCTATCGAAACAGAAGATGTTAAAGCATCATTTAAAAATGGTACATTAACTCTAACAGTTCCTAAAAAAGAAGAAAAGAAAGAATTACCTGAAAAGAAATATGTAGAAATAGAGGACTAAAGTAAGTGAAAAACTTGCTTTTTTCTTAATATGAAAGAAATAGAAATATTACAAAAACTAAGTAAATCAAAATTTAGAAATAGTTTTCATTTAAAAGATGAAGATAAAAAATATATAAAAGAAAAAGGAATTGATAAAATAAGAGAACACGCTTGTGATTTTGTTAGAAAAAGATTAGCTCCTAAAATAATACCAAATGATAC
This sequence comes from uncultured Bacilli bacterium, assembly GCA_947631345.1. Next base: position 3,513 of record CANRKW010000101.1, read on the forward strand.
AAAACAAACACCATATAAAGGACATCCTGTTTTTATTGCTGAACACGCGACTGCAACTTGTTGTAGAAGTTGTCTTTATAAATGGCACAAAATAGAAAAAAATAAAGAATTATCAAAAGAAGAACAAGAATATATAGTAAATATAATTATAAAATGGATAGAAAAAGAATTAAATGAAAGCTAAAACTTAAAACTGTTAATGATACTATAAGAATGTACAAAAAGTGGAATATAAAAATGTACAAAATTGTACATAAAAAATCCACAAA
>CANRKW010000102.1 GCA_947631345.1 uncultured Bacilli bacterium
AATATATTATCATAGCTATCAATTGCCATTAAGATACAAACTTGTTCCATACTTATTCCAGCTGTTCTACCTTCTTGTCCATTTCTTCTTGATTCTCTAGGCATTTTATTTTTTCTTGTTCCCTTAAAGCTAAGTCTAACATATTTTTCATCACATTGTACAAGTCCTTTTAATTTTTCTTTTTTATATTCATTAAGTGTAGAAATTATTTTTATTCTGACATTGTAAGTATCTCTTTCACTAAGTCCCACTATTTCAGCTGTTTCGGAAAGAGTATTATAATTTATTAGACATAACATAAAATTTAAAAATTGATTATAGCTTAATCTAATATTAGATGTTATGGTATTAGTTGAAATAGAAAAAAATTTATTACAGTTTTTACATTTGTATCTTTGTGTTTTATTTTTAAATCCATTTTTTACAATATAGTCACTATTACATTTTGGACATTTTATTTTTTTGTTTTTAACTTGATACTTTAAATTAGTGCTTTTGGCATTTTCAGAATCTACTAAAATTTTTTCTATTAATTCTTTAATAATCTTTAATTCATCTGGTAGTAAATTTTTTAAGTTATCATAATTACTCATAAACAAAGATAGTATATGTGAGCTTATTTAATAGAATCAATATTGTTAGATATGAATCTAAATAAGCTCGCATATACCACTTTCCGATTCTATTATTATTCATATCTAACGAGTTAATTATATCACGCTTGGTTATATTTGAAAATAGCCATCAGCACTTTTGTTCATAAGAGATAATATTATTGATTTTTACATTAATGAATATTTAAACTATTATGCAGTAACTAAAATGGAAATAGGAGTAAAAAGGGTATATTCGTTTCTAAATGATTGGATTATTAAGTATTGTTTGTGGACTACAATTACTACAATTAAACAACACGCTGCAAGTATTAAAAAGTTTTATCAATGTATGAGTGAAAAAGGTTATGTAAAGCCTCAAGATTATGAATCAGTATGCCGTGTAATTAAATATCATATGCATGATTTTAAGAAATCGTTAAAAAAATATGGAAATTATGGTGAATATGAAGAGTGGAAAGAATTGGAAGAATTTTTTTAAAATAATATTTTAATTAAAAATACTTATGAAGTAGAATAGCAGAAGAGTATGAAAGTAAAATTAGATGATATGATTTTTATAAGTTTTAGAATCCTGTGTAATTTGAGATGTTGAAAGCTACTTGCTATTAGCATTTTTTGCTTTTTCTGTTTTAGAATCCTGTGTAATTTGAGATGTTGAAAGCTTTTAATTCTTTAATATTGAACTAAAAAAACAAGCGGTAGTGCTTGAATTTATATGTTTTTTTCTGTGGCTTTATCAAATATCATAGGCATAATTATAGGCTTTCTTCCTGTTTCTTCTATAATAAATGAATTAATTTCTAATATAATTCTATTCTTTAAATCAGTTAAACTAAAATAAGCTTTTTTTAATTCTTGAATAGTTATATTTTTTACTTTATTTTGAATATTGTTAATAAGTTCTTGATTATCATTTACAACAACGAAACCTCTAGTAGTTATATTAGGTTCTAAAATAATTTTTCCTTCTTTTGAATCAATATTTAAAATTACTACTAAAACTCCATCTGTACTCATAATTTTTCTATCTCTTATAACTGAACTTCCAACTTCGCCTATTCTTTTTCCATCAACGTATATATCATTAATAGGTATACTTTTAGCAAGTCTTACACCATTTTGTGATAGTGCAAGCATTTCTCCATTTTTAAGTACAAAAGTGTTTTCTTTAGATATTCCACATTGTTCTGCAAGTTTAGCGTGTTCTTTTAACATCCTATATTCTCCGTGAACTGGCATAAAATACTCTGGTTTTATTAATCTAATTAAAAGTTTCAATTCATCTTGTTTTGCGTGACCACTTGTGTGAATATCTGCATCACTAGATGTTGTATATACCATAGCGCCTTTTAAATAAAGTTTGTTAATTACTCTGTTGATACTCATAGCATTACCTGGAATTGGTGAACTTGAGAAAATTACTGTATCATTTGGCATCAAAGTTATATTAGCATCTGTTCCATTAGCAATTCTACTAAGTGCGGCTAGTGGTTCTCCTTGACTTCCTGTACATAATAAGCATACATTTTCTGGTTTTAATTTATTTGCTTCATCACTATTTATAAAAATACTTTTATCTTTAATTAAACCACAGTTTTTGGCTATTTCAATACTGTTTATCATACTTCTTCCAAATGCTGCAACTTTTCTGTTGTTTTTTCTACAAGTTTCTATTATATGTATAACTCTATATATATTAGAAGCAAATGTAGCAAGAATTATTCTTCCTTTACAAGTTCTAAATATGTCACTTAGTGCTTCATCTACATCGCTTTCACTTGTTGAAAAGCCAGGTACTAAGGCATTTGTTGAATCGCTCATTAATAGTTTTACTCCAGATTCGCCAATACTAGCCATTTTACCTAAGTTTGCCATTGGCCCAATTGGTGTTAAGTCAAATTTAAAGTCACCAGTTGTTACAACACGACCATTGGGTGTTAAAACACTTATACCATAACTATCTGGAATTGAGTGTGTTGTTCTAAAAAACTCTATTTTGAAATGCTTAAATTCAGGTTTTGTACTTTCATCAAATATAACAATATTCTTATAAGCTATTCCTCTATCTTCTAGTTTTGCCTTTATAAGTTCACTTGCAACTTTTGGTGCATAAATAACTGGAATATTTAAGTGACTTAAAACATAAGGTATTCCTCCAATATGATCTTCGTGTCCGTGAGTTATAAATAAAGCCTTAACTTTATCTTCATTTTGTTTTAGAAAAGTATAATCTGCCAAAACGTAATCTATACCTAATAAATCATCTTCTGGGAACATAATACCTGCATCTATAACTATTATTTCATCTTCGTGCATAATTGCATACATATTTTTTCCGACTTCTCCAAGTCCGCCTAAAGCGAACACAAAAGTCTCACTAATTTGTGTTTTCATATTTCCTCCAATTTTTACTTAAAAAGAATTTCAAGTGCTTTTAATTATAACATAGATATTTTTATAAGTCAAATGGACTTAATAAGCGACGAAGTACAAATTTATCGGATATAAAAAAGAAAGAACTCTGCGGTATAATATACCTATAAAAATAATAATAAAAAAGGAGTTCTTTCTATATATATATTATCACAATTATTAAGTTTATGCACTAAAAATTTGATTTTTTGTAATTTTTTGGTTACTATTCACAGCTAAAATGCTCGGAAATTAATTTTTACCACTTTTGGTATTAAAAATACTATAAAATTGGGAATCAACATATAAAAAGCAATGATTTTTTATATAAAACTTCCACTTTGTGTTATACAATTTTGAATACTTTTGATGTAATGAAAGGAATACAATTATTCAAACTAAAAATCATCAGAAATCCTTTTATTCATAAGGAAAAATGATGACTTTCTTTTGATTTAATTAAAGAAGTAAGATTATAATACTATTTGATTATTTATAAATTTTTTTTAAACTAATTTTACTTTTTTGATTCTTTGTAATATCCATTTCTACAAATTATTTTATCTGCACTAGCAAGTACACCAGGTAATACAAATAGAATTAATATTACTGATGCAAATGTACCTTGAGAAATAGTTTCACATATTTTAGCAGCAATAGCTGATGCAAAACCTGCTACTACTAAAGTAACAATAATTAATATTGATGAAGAAC
>CANRKW010000103.1 GCA_947631345.1 uncultured Bacilli bacterium
TAACACTTTTATGTATAATTAAATCAAGGAGGTAATAAAAAAATGAAAAGAAAAACTTTAGTAGAATTAATAACAGCATTAATTTCAATTCTACTAATAATAATTGGTTGCTTTGTAAGTGAAAATATTGGCGGAATACTAAAAATAGTAGGTGCAGTAGCATTATTTGGAGTTACAATTTCTAGATGGGTAATACCTTCAAAAGAAAATACAACTATAAAAATGATTTTACTTTTAACTTTATTTTTAGCACTACTATCTTGGTTAATCCCAGTAGGTAGCCAAAATGGAACTGCAATTGTAAGCCAAGGTTTAAAAAGAGTTTCTTTATATGACTTATTATATTATCCAATAGTCGCATTACAATCTTTCATTCCACAAGTTATTTTTATACTTGTAGTTGGAGGATTCTATGGTGTATTAAGTCAAACAGGAAAACTAAAACCAGCACTTGAAAAAGTTGCAAAAATAATGAAAGGAAAAGAAATATTATTTCTATTAATAGTATCATTTATTCTAGCTTTGTTAAGTTCATTATTTGGATTTGATTTACTATTATTTATGTTTATCCCAGCATTATGTGGAATTATTGTACTAATGGGATTTGACAAAATAACAGCTTTACTTATTACATTTATTTCACCTTTAATAGGTGTTATAGGTAGTACATATGGATATACTACAATAGTATTAAATCAAACTACATCTACTAACTTTCAAACAGAAATAATTGCTAAAGTTGCATTATTAGTATTTACATATATTTTATTTATATTATTTACTATATTCCGTGCAAAAAGAATAAAAGCAAATAAAAATGAAGAAATAAAAGATAATGGTGTAGAATATTTAGGTGAAAAAAAGCAAACAAAGAAAGCAAACTGGCCTATATATGCAGTACTAGGAATACTATTAGTATTATTAGTTTTAGGATGTGTTGAGTGGGAAAATGTATTTGAAATAGATATTTTTGTTACATTACACGAAAACATAACAAATTTCTTAGTTGGAAAACACCCAATATTTGGTTACATACTAACAGATTTAAACGAATTTGGTACTTGGGATTTTACAGTAATGACTACAATGTTAATTTTAGCTTCTGTTGTAATTAGTTTAATTTATGGACTAAAAGCAAAAGATTCACTAAAAGCATTTGAAGAAGGTGTTGTAACTGTAGCAAGACCTGCCGTTTTAGTAGTAATAGCCTATACAGTAGTAGTTATAACAAACTGGCATCCTTTTACTTTATATTTAACAGACTGGATAACAAATGGAGTCGGTGCAAAACTAATATCACTTATAGGTGGAAGTGGAATCTTAGCAGAATTAGTTAAATTCATAATGATTATTATTAATACTATTTTACAAACAATAATTAATGTAGATATTTCATTTTTAGCAGTTTCTGTACTACCTTTCATGGCAAGTGTTTATTCAGAATCTCTAGGCTTACTAAGTGTTGCACAACAAGCAATATATGGTTTAACTCTTTTCTTAGCCCCTACAAGTTCATTATTACTTTTAGGACTAGAATACTTAAAAATACCATATAAAGACTGGTTTAAAGCAAGTTGGAAACTAGTACTATTTGAATTATTAGTAATTATTTTAATCATATTAATATTAGTAATAATTATATAATGATTAAATTTCACAAACTTAAAAAGGTTTGTGATTTTTTTGTATAATTTTTTAATATATATAACAATATAATATATAAGAGGTGTTTAATGAACAAATATACAGAAGAATTAAAGAAAATACTAAAAGGAAGTGAACTAATAGCAAAAGAAAAAAGAAGTATAATTGGTAGTGAACACATACTTTTATCTTGTTTAAAAATTGAAAATTCTATTTATAATAATTTAAAAGAATATAATATAAGTTATGACAAAATAAATAATTTAATATCTACTAAAGAAAAATCAGATTACACAATTTATAGTGATGAAATATTAAAAACAATAGAAAAAATAATAATAAGTAAAAGTGACACATTAGAAGAAATAACACTACCTACTTTAGTTATAAAGTTATTAGAAAACAAATCTACTAATATGTATAAACTTCTTAAAAAGATAAATATAGATATAGATAAATTAATATTAGATATAAAACAAAAAGAAATAGAAACAGAATCTTTATTAGTAAAAAAAATAGGAACAAATATAAACGAAGAAGTAAAAAAAGGTAATATAGATAAAGTTATAGGAAGAGATAAAGAAATAAATGAATTAATAGAAATATTAGCAAGAAAAAACAAAAACAACCCAATTTTAATAGGAGAAGCAGGTGTAGGAAAAACAGCAATAGTAGAAGAATTAGCAAGAAGAATAACAGAAAATAATGTTCCAAAATTCTTAAAAAACAAAGAAATAATAAACTTAAATTTAGGAAAAGTAATTGCAGGAACTAAATATAGAGGAGAATTTGAAGAAAAACTAAGTAAAATAATAGAAGAACTAGAGTCATCAAATAATTTAATACTATTTATAGATGAAATACACACAGTTGTAGGTGCAGGAGGAGCAGAAGGTGCGATTGACGCTTCAAACATACTAAAACCAGCTTTAGCAAGAGGCAAAATTAAATGTATAGGCGCAACAACTCTAGAAGAATTTAAGTCTTCAATAGAAAAAGATAAAGCATTAGAAAGAAGATTTCAAAAAATATATGTAAAAGAACCTAATAATGAAGAAACAAAAATAATACTAAAGAAAATAAAAAAAGACTATGAAAATTTCCATAATGTAATTATACCTGATAATATATTAGATTTAACTATAAAATTAACTAATAAATATTTAAAATATAGAAAAAATCCAGACAAAAGCATAGACATATTAGATGAAGTATGTGCAATGACAAAAATAAAAGAAAAGAATAATGAAAAATCAAAATTAGAAAACAAAATTTTAAAATTAACAAAAGAAAAAAACAAGTTTTTACTTAATAATGATATTTTAAAAGCAAGTCTAATAAAAAAAGAAATAAATGATATAAAGAATAAATTAAATGATAAAAAAGAAAAAGAATCAAAAAACAAAGTAACTTTATCTAATTTAAAGAAAGTCCTAGAAAACAAAACTAATAGTAAAATCTATGAATTAGAAAATTACAATTATTTAAAAGTTTTAAATAGTTCTTTAAAAGAAAAGATATATAATCAGAGTGATGGAATAAAAGAATTAGTAAAAATTACAGAAAATGTTTTAAATTTAGATAATGAAAAACCTATTTCAGTACTTTTACAAGGAAATACAGGTTGTGGAAAAACTAAATTAATAAATGAATATTCTAAAATATTAAATTTGAACTTAATAAAATTAGATATGTTAGATTATAATAAGGAAACAAGTATAAACAAAATTTTAGGAAGTAATGCAGGTTATGTTGGTTATAATGAAAAGAACACTACTTTTGAAAGTATAAAAACTTTCCCTATTTCTATTATTTTTATAGAAAATTATAAAGAAGGAAATTATAATGTTTTGAATTTAATTAAGAGTATTTTAGAAACAAGTAAATTAGAACTTGCAAATAATGATAAATTGTATTTTAATAATTGTTTATTTATTTTTACAGAAACAACTTATAATAAAGAAAAGATAGGTTTTATAAATGAAGAAAATGATGTTGAAAATAAAGAATTTAATTATTGTATTAGATTAAACAATTTAAAAGAAGAAAATATTATAAAGAT
>CANRKW010000104.1 GCA_947631345.1 uncultured Bacilli bacterium
GCAATGTATGCTCCGCTTGGGGCTATACCACCACCTAAATTTTTTATTAGAGAACCGACTGCAATGTCTGCACCTACTTCATTTGGTTCAGTGGTGCTTACAAATTCACAGTAGCAATTGTCGACCATAATTATTACATCTTTATCAATTGATTTTATAAATTTTATGACTTTTTGTAATGATTCTATTTTAATACTTTTTCTTGTACTATAACCTTTACTTCTTTGTATTTCTATTAATTTTATTTTTTTGTTTTCAAGTGTGTTTTTTATTTTTTCATAGTCAAAGTCATCATTTATTAAGTCTATTTGTTCATAGTTTATGTTGTAACTTTTTAAACTACTACTATTTTCTTTTATACCTATTACTTCATGGAGTGTATCATAAGGTAGTCCTGTTATAGATAAAAGAGTGTCGTTTGGCCTTAGAAGAGCGAATAAAGCTACTGTTAAAGCGTGAGATGCTGATATAAATTCTCTTCTTACAAGTGAGTCTTCTGCACCTAAAACACGGGCAAAAACTTTCTCTATTGTATCTCTACCTAAATCGTTGTATCCATATCCAGTCGTGCTGTTAAAACATGATTCACTTACTTTAAATTCGTGAAATGCTGATAAAACTTTTTTGCTGTTTTTGTATGCTATTTCTTCTAAATTTGAAAAAATGCTATTTAATTCTAATTCATTTTCATTTATTAATTTTTCTATATCCATTATTATCATCCATCCTATATATTGTACCACTTTGGTCTTTTGTTTTAAGTATTTCAAATATTGATTTTGCTACATTTTCTGGTTTTATTAATTCTTTTTGATTTATTCTGTTTAATTCGTTTTTTAAAAATTCAGGGTTCATATTTCTTACACTTAATGTATCAATGTAATTAGGGGCTAAAGCGTATACTTTTGAAATTGTTAACTTTGAAAGTAAATTTGTCATTTCTAATAATGAGTTTTTACTTAAGGCATATACTAAATTATATTCATTAAATGTATCTATCGCGTCAGTAGATGAGAGATTTATTACTATTTTTGGTTTTAACATTAGAGTTAATTTTAAAGGAGCATATGTATTAATTATAAAAGTTTTTGTGAAATCATACATATTAATATCTGTTAAAGGTGAATCTAAAGAAATACCAGCAATGTTGATAAGTGCATATATATTAACATTTTTTTTCTTTAATGTGTTTGTTAATTTTAATATTTCGTCTTCACTTTCTAAATTTGTGTTAATAACTAAATACTTATCCACATATTTTTTTAAAGGTTCATAATTTTGGTTGTAAATAAGTACTAGGTTATAAACATCAGAAAGTTCTTTTATTAAACATTGGCCTATTTCACAAGAGGCTCCTGTTATTAATATAGTTTTTTTCATAAATCAAATTCCCTTCTTTTTTATTTTATCATATTATTCAAAAAGAAAAAACTCTATAAAGAGTTAATTTTATAAGAATCTGGATTTGTTTTATCTAACTTTGAAAAGGGAATCGGATATGAGATAGATGGTGAATCTTTGAGTCTTAGAGAATAAGCACATACACTTGAAGCATTTTTTGTATTTCGTATCCAGTCTATAAATATTTTATTTTTTCTATATTTTTTTCTTATATTACTTGTGTATTTATCATTGTATTTTTCTTCCATTACTTCTGCAATACTTTGGGCTATTTTGGTAAATTTATTCCATGAAATTTTTTCTTTTATTGGCACGACTATGTGATAACCTTTTCCACCACTTGTTTTTAAATATGATTTTAAGTTTAATTTATCTAATATTTTTTTTAAATCTTTTACGCCTTGTTTTACTGCTTTTATATTTAATGTCTCGTCTGGATCTAAATCAAATATCATTTGATTAGGATGGTTTAAGTCTTTAACATTGGTGGCACTAGTGTGAAATTCAAAACTATTTAACTGTACTTCATATATTAAGCCTCTTTCGTCTTTTATAAAATAATAAGTTTCATACGTTCCATTTTTATTTTTTATTCTTTTTTTACCTAGGTATGGATTTTCATTAAAGTGCTTTTTAAAAAACTTTGGTGTATTTACTCCACCAGGAAGCCTTACTGTGCTTAGTAATCTGTTTTGTAAATATGGTAACATTTTGGGGGCTATTTTATGATAGTATAAAGCAATATCTAATTTTGTTATTTTAGGATTTTTAAATATCACTTTATTAGGATTTGTTATTTTTATTCCACATACAATAGAATCTTTTTTACTTGTTTTATAGTAAGTTTTATTATTTTTTATTTCTTGCATTGTTCTGTTTGTTTTGATACTTTTTTTGTATTTATTTATATCAATATTACTACTATATTCATCTTTTTCTTTTATTAACAACCAATTATTATCTTTTATTCTTATTAGTGTCCATTTTCCTTTTAATCTTTTTCCTTTTAAGATAAATTTAATGTTTCCTTTTTTATAAGAGGTTTTTATATCATTAATTGGTTCATAATAACCTTTGTCCCAAAGCATAACTGTACCTGCACCATATTCACCTTTTTCTATTGTACCTTCAAAATTGCCATAGGAAAGGGGATGGTCTTCTACATTTATGGAAAGACGTTTAACTTCACTATTATATGAAGGACCTTTTGGAACTGCCCAGCTTAAAAAAACTCCATCACACTCAAGCCTTAAATCATAATGGTCTTTCTTTGCTATGTGGTGCTGTACAACAAATTTTAGCTTTTTATTTGGTTTAGATACTATGCCTTTTGGTTCATCTGTTCTTGTAAAATTTCTTTTATTATTATATTCGTTTAAATTTCTTTTCATAATATGACCTCTTTATTAGTTTAAATAATTAATAAAAAGTTATACAAAATAATATTCCACTTTTTGTACACGCTTATATTCCACTTTTTGTACAAAATTATATTTACATTAACAATAACATAAAAATAAGACTAAATTTTAAACAATTAGTCTTTTTAAAGAAAAAAAATTATTAGTATTCCAGTGGATTTCATTAATAATTTTAATAAAAATCTTGAAAAATAGGTCGTAAATAGTAGGTAAAAATACGAAAACCCCGTAAATACGGGGATAAATTCCTTATGGGGCGGAATGTGGGAATCAAACCCACGCATACCAGAGCCACAATCTGGCGTGTTAATCACTTCACCAATTCCGCCATTTATAAAAAAAATTGGCAACTTGCTATTTTCGCTTACACTATCTTCGCCGTTAAAGTGCTTAACTTCTGTGTTCGGGATGGGAACAGGTGTATCCACTTTGCTATCGTCACCAATAAATACATTATACAATAATTATTCTCTCAAAACAAGATAATGTGAACATTTCAAATTAAAATTAGTTAATTTGTCGATCTATTAGTACTAGTCAGCTCAAAATATCACTATTCTTCCACCTCTAGCCTATCAACCTTGTAGTCTACAAGGGATCTTATTTCTTAAAGAAAGGGAAAACTCATCTTGGAGAGGGCTTCCCGCTTAGATGCTTTCAGCGGTTATCCCATCCGCACATAGCTACTCTGCACTGCCACTGGCGTGACAACAGATACACCATCGGTGCGTCCATCCCGGTCCTCTCGTACTAAGGATAGCTCTTCTCAATTTTCCAGCGCCCACAACGGATAGGGAC
>CANRKW010000105.1 GCA_947631345.1 uncultured Bacilli bacterium
TAAAATATATTATTTTTAATTTTTATTATTACAAAAAAAGTAAGTTTATTTTTTACTTACTTTACGTTTTACTTTCTTTGGTTTTTCTTCTTCTATATTTTCTAATTTATTTTCTTCTTTCAATATTTTATAAAGTATCTTTCTAAAAGCTTCTTCAGTTATAAATATTTCTATTAAATTTTCTAATGTGAGTAAAAATCCTAAATTAATGAAATAGTAACCAAATAACATAGTTTGAACTGTAATATTATTAAATAAGTTAAATGCTGTTAATACTCCTAAAAATCCTATTAAAAATGTAACTATAAATTTAATTATCCACATAAATGAATTTCTTTTATTTAAAAGAACTACTTTAAAACTACGATTCATAACTAATAAAACAGTATAAATACACATACCTCCACCTAATATCATAGGTACATCATCACTTTTAAAAAAGTATATAAAAGATGCTGATATTATATTTATAAGTGCAAGAAGTAATAATTCATAATCTCCTTCATTTCTTTTAACAAAATAAGCAATTATACAAAAAAATGCATATGTAAAGAATAATAATGAAACATATAAATTCAAATCAGTAAGGCCGAATGTTTTAAATATCATTATTAATATACCCATTATTAGAACAACTATTGATAAACCAGTTTTTCCTAATAAAGATACATCTACACTTTTTAAAGTTTTCTTCACTTTTAAGCCACCTCTATTCTATTGTAATTTTACAAAATTTTACCTATAAAGTCAACATACATTTTAAAAGAAGTCGACTTATTTATCGACTTCCAAATGGGTTTTTAATTTATATTGTTTTATAGGTTTTTAGAGGATTCGTATATTGTAGTTTTTTTCTTTACTTACTATCACTTCCCTTCATATTTATAATATTACTATATAAAAGTGATAGATTTGTGATTGATTTATGAATTTTATATGTTTACATCAAAATAGAATTCTGTTCCTTTTCCTTTTTCACTATTTACCCCATATTTGTAATTATGTTTTATAAGAATATTCTTTACTATTGAAAGACCTAGTCCTGTTCCTACTTTATTTCTTGTATGATTTTTTTCACTTTTATAGTATTTATCCCATATTTTGTCTATTTCATCTTTGTCTATTCCTTTTCCTGTATCTATTACACTAACTCTTATGTATTTTTTAAATTCAGTTATTTTTATTTTAACTAATTTATCATTTCCTGTGTAATTTATAGCATTAGATATTAAGTTATAAAGAACTTGATCTATTTTGTTTTTATCTGCTAATATAAATATATCTTTATCAAAATTAAACTCAAATTTATATCCTTCTTGTTCTAAATATAAGAATCTATTTATTATTGTTTTTATTTCTAAAGTTAAGTTGAATTTTTCTTTAGATAACTTATCCATATTTGCTTCACTTTTAGATAATTCTAATATATCATTTACAAGTAAGTTAAGTCTTTCTGTTTCTTCTATTATTATATTTAGGTTTTCTTCTCTTTTTTCTTCATTGTTTTTGTTTAAATCTCTTGCTGTTTCTGCATATGCTTTTATCATTGTAAGTGGTGTTTTTAAGTCATGAGAAACATTTGCAAGTAAGTCTTTTCTTGTTTCTTCAACTCTACCTAGTTCGTTTTTTGTTTTTTCAAGAGTTTCTGTTAATTCTTTTATTTCTTTTATATTGTTGTTTACTATAAATGGTGTTGTTAAGTCTCCTTTAGATAAGAGTTTTGCCCGTTCGTTAATTTTTAAAATTGGGTTACTTACACGTCTACTTATAAAATAAGCTAAAATAAATGAAGAAATAAATACGGCAATTGTTATAAATATTAGTTCTCCTCTTATTATTTTTACAATAGATGAAGTTGGTTCTAGACTTACATTTATGAATGCACTTACATTATCATCTAGTTTTAGGGCAGTTACTAGAGTTTTGTTTTTTAATGTTGGATTTATTATTTTATATGTTTTACTTGTTTTGTCACTTGATAAGAAATCTACTATATAGCTATATGTTGTTATATCATCGACATCACTATAAAAAAGACATCCTTTTCTTGTACCATTAGAACTATAAATTGTTTCAGTGTTTTCAATTATTTGTATACAAGCATTGTTGTTATATGATAATAAATCATAATAATTAGTTGTTTTATTAGATAAGTAGTAGTTTTTTGTTTTATATGCTATTTTTTGTATTTGATTTGTTGTACTAAGTTCATAATAATAATCAAAAAAAAGGACTTGCAAAATCCATAAAACGGCAAGTATTAAAAATAGAAATATTGCTAGATAAAACCAAATATGTAAAGTTAATTTTCTAGACTTCATATTTATACCCCACACTTCTTACTGTTTTTATTAAATCTCTATATTTTCCTAGACTTTGTCTCAGCATTTTTACGTGAGTGTCTACTGTTCTATCATCTCCATAAAAGTCATAGCCCCAGATGACATTTAAAAGTTGTTCACGTGATAAAGCAATTCCTTCGTTTTTTATGAAATAAACTAATAATTCATATTCTTTAGGTGTTAGGGTTACTTCTTTTTTGTCTATTGTAAGTTTTCTTCCTTTGTAATCTAGGTTTAAATCTTCATAAACATACTCATCTTTTAAACCACTTCTTTTTAATATTGCTTTAACTCTAGCCATTAATTCTTTAGGGCTAAAAGGTTTAGTTACATAGTCATCTACTCCTAAATTAAAACTATTTAATTTATCAATTTCTTCTTTCATTGCTGTTAACATTATTACTGGAACTGAACTTATTTTTCTAATTTCTTTTAAAGTTTCAAAGCCATCCTTTTTGGGCATCATAATATCAAGTATTATTAAATCTATTTTTTCTTCTTTGAAAACTCTTATTGCTTCTATTCCATCTTCTGCTTCAAAGACACTCATATTTTCACTAAGTAAATACTCTTTTATTACATTTCTTATAAGCATTTCATCATCTACTACTAAAATATTCATATTATGTCCTTCTTTCTATATATAATTATATATAAGTTAAATGTATTTTTTGTGAAAGAATATGAATTTTATTAATTATTTCTTTATCTTAAATCTAAATCTACTAACTCATAATCAGTTGTACCAACATTTAATTGTTCTGCACTTTCTATAATATGTTCTCCATTTCTAGATTTAATTCTTTCTAATAATTTATCTTTACCTGGATCTGTACTATTTTTAACTAAATCTATACAAGCTTTATCTATTGCTACTGGATCAGTTGAAGCCAAAATGCCTATATCTTTCATACACGGATCTTCTGCAACAGCACAGCAGTCACAATCTACTGACATATTACACATTATATTTATATATGCAATGTTGTCTTTAAAATAAGATGTTATACTACTACTTGCATCTGCCATTGCTTCTATAAATTTATCTTGATTTACTTTAAACATATCTTCATATTCTCCATTAGCATTACCAATACAATGTATATTTCTTTTTCCTTTACTTGAAGCAAGCCCAATTGAAAGTTGTTTTAAAGCACCACCAAAACCACCCATAGGATGTCCTTTAAAATGTGAAACAACTAACATAGAATCATACTTTTCTATATTTTTTCCAACATAAT
>CANRKW010000106.1 GCA_947631345.1 uncultured Bacilli bacterium
ATTAGTATCACAATATTCCACTTTTTGTACACGCTTATTTTCCACTTTTTGTACAAAATTATATTGACATTAACAAAACTAAGCAATTTGACTAAAACAATATTTTATGATATCATTTAATTCGTAAATCTTTGATGAGGACACGACTTTTATATAAATTCTTATAGAGAGTTATCGTTTGGTGTAAGATAATAGAATTAATTAAAAGTTTCTACCTTTAAGTGAAATGCAAACATTTTCGGCTAACAACCGTTATCTAAAGTAAGTTAAATAAAGGATGGTACCGTCTTTAGACTCCTATTGGTGCTGTCTTTTTTTAATTTTAAAGGGGTGATTTTATATGAAAAACATTTGGATTTATATGCGGTCCAGAAATACTAAAAATAAATAAAAAAGGAGAGAAAAAATGATAGATATAAATAGAATTAGAAATAATAAAAATGAAGTAGAAAAAGCATTATTAAAAAGAATAGATAATGTTAATTTAAATGAACTTTTAAAATGGGACAAAGAAAAACGTGAAATAGGTGCTTTAATGGATGAATACCGTTCTACAAGAAGGAAAGTAAGCGAAAACATACCAAAAATGAAAAAAGAAGGAAAAGATACTACTGAAATAGTAAATCAAATGAAAGAACTAGGTGATAAAATTGATGAAGGTATGGCTAAATACAATGAACTAGACAAAAAAATATTTGATTATTTAGCATATTTACCAAACATACCAGATGATGATATAGCCCCAGGTGGAAAAGAAAACAATAAAGTTATAAGTACATATTTAGAAAAACCAAAATTTGATTTTGAAATAAAGCCCCATTATGAAATATTAAAAGATTTAAAGATGATCGATTATGAAAGAGGAATAAAAATTGCTGGAGAAAAATCTTGGATATATACTGGTATAGGTGCAAGACTTGAGTGGGCTTTAATAAATTATTTTATAGACACACATATAAAAAATGGCTTTCAATTTATGATGGTACCATATATGCTCAATTATGAGTGTGGTTTTGGTGCAGGACAATTTCCAAAATTTAATGATGAAGTGTATAAAATAGAAAGTGATGAAGAAGAAAATAAAGGTAAATTTTTACTTCCAACAGCTGAAACAGCATTAGTAAATATTCATAGTAATGAAATAATGGATATTAATGATTTGCCAAAGAAGTATTTTGCTTATACTCAATGTTTTAGGGTTGAAGCAGGAAGTTCACGTGAAGAAGAAAGAGGAACAATTAGAGGACATCAATTTAATAAAGTTGAAATGGTAGAATATGTTACAGAAAATAAAACAGATGAGGCTTTTAATGAACTTTTAAATATTGCAGAAAACCTTATGAAAAATTTAGGTCTTCATTATCAAGTTAGTAAGCTTTCTGCAGGAGACTGCGCTCAAGGAATGTGTAGAACTTATGATATAGAAGTTTGGATTCCAAGTATGGGAATTTACAAAGAAGTAAGTAGTGTATCTAATAGTAGAGATTATCAAGCAAGAAGAAATAACACAAAATACCGTGATAAAGAAGGTAATTTACATTATGCTTGTACTTTAAATGGAAGTGGACTTGCTACAAGTAGATTAGTACCAGCCATAGTGGAACAATATCAAAACAAAGACGGAAGTATAACAGTTCCAGAAGTGTTAAGACCTTATCTAGATAATCTTAAAGTAATAAAATAGAGGTGTAATAATGAATAATTGGGAATTAGCAGTAGAAAAATTTTTAGATAAATATAAAAATCAAGACAACTTTTTAGGTGCAATATTAACAGGAAGTTACGTAACAGGCAATAATAACGAAAATAGTGACATAGATATTTACATTGTCACTACTGATGACACTCAATGGAGAGAAAGAGGTAACAAAAATATAGATGGTTTTTTAATTGAATACTTTATAAATCCAAAAAGAAAAGTACTAGAATATATGGAAAAAGAATTACAAGATTATCATATGTCTTCAACAATGATATTTGCTAATGCTAAAATACTTTATGATAAAGATGGTACTATAGAAGAATTAATTAATATTGCCAAAAACAATGCTATGTTAACTAAACTTAAAGATGTAGATGATTTCAAATTTAAAATGAATTGTTATTTAGTTTGGGATGGATTTGATGAATTAGAAGCAAAATATAATAAACACCAAGATATTGATTTTAGTTACTATATATTTTTGCAAAGAGTAATAGATTCTTACTTTTATAATAAACAAATACCATCTATTCCTTTAAATAAAATTGAATTTATATTTAAAAATGAAGAATATAGAAGAAAATACAATGTAAGAAAAATGCCAGATAATGAATTTGTTACAAAAGTAGTTAAATGTTTTAATGAAAAAAATTATGATAAAAAATTTATATATGCAAAAGAATTATATGATTATTTCTTAAGTCAATTTGCTAATTTTGATATAAACAATTTATCTATTATAAGCAGTGCTGAATAAAAAAGTTTATTAATTTACATATTAAATATTTACAAGAAATGAAATGATAATTTATTTTAGAGAAAGGTATCATTTTTGAAACTTTTAAAGATATATTTGTTTACAAAGATTTAATAAAAATAGTTAAAAAATCATTATTTTGTGTTATAATATAAACATTTATATGAAGGGATGCGTTTTTATGGATGATAGCAAAGTTTTAGAAATGAGATTAGAGGATGAACCATTTTTAAATTCAAAGCCAAATTTTGGACAAAATTTAATTGGTTTACATAATAGAGGAATATATACTTTAAAAGATTTTATTAATATGGATTTAAAAACAATACCTAATACAGAAACTAGAAATACATTTTTAGTATTAATTGAAATATTAAAATATAAGTATTTAGGTATAGATTTAGTATTTGATGTTTTATTTGATAAAGTTTATCCTACAACATATGAAGAGTATTTAATGTTAAAAGATGAGTTTCATTATCCTTTTGCTACTAAAGAAACATTTATGGATTCAATGCTTCGAGTTTTGAAAAAAGACTGTGGAATATTAGGTATACCTTTTAGACCATTAAAATTTAAAAGATTATTGCGAAATAATTTTATGCATTCTGATAAGAAACAAACAATAACAATGAAAGAATATATGGAAGATGAAAATATAAGGGATGGAAATTACAGATATTTAATAGATTTTTATTTCGAGTATATAAAAACTAAAGAAAATAAAAAAGATGAAAATATTTCATCAGAATTAGAATCATTAAAAAAACAATTAATAAGTTTAACTAGTCAAAGAGATGAATTAGATAAACAAATAACAGAATTACAAAATCAAATTGCAGTAATGAGTGAGGGTAAAAATAATGGAAGAAACTAATAATATAGAGTATATAAAAAGATATATTGAAAATTTAAAGTATGAAATACTTGAAAAACAAGAAAAATTAAATGAATTAATTAGTATTTTAAATGATGAAAATGATACAAATGAATAATGAAATACTAGACGGAGTACAAATTTATCGGATTTTAACTGAAGCACAATGTGAAATACCATATAATGTAGAATAGTAAGGAGAAGA
>CANRKW010000107.1 GCA_947631345.1 uncultured Bacilli bacterium
CCTTTACTTGAAGCAAGCCCGATTGAAAGTTGTTTTAAAGCACCACCGAATCCACCCATAGGATGTCCTTTAAAATGTGAAACAACTAACATAGAATCATACTTTTCTATATTTTTTCCAACATAATTTTTCTTTATAACTTTTCCATTAGGTAT
This sequence comes from uncultured Bacilli bacterium, assembly GCA_947631345.1. The sequence continues at coordinate 156 of CANRKW010000107.1, forward strand.
ATCTAATTCTAATTCTTCATCACTATCTAATATATCTACATTAAATAATTTGCTCCATCCGTGATTTTCCATTAATTTCACGTGTTTTTCAGTTGTATCTCTTTCTCCAGGATATGCTGTGTTACACTCAACTATGGTTCCATTAACATAATCAACTATAGGTTTTAAAAATTCAGGCTTTAAATAGTTTTGATTTCCTTCTTCACCTGAGTGAACCTTAACTGCAGTGTTTCCTTTTAATTCCTTGTTTAATTCCTTAAATACTCTAACTACTGCATCTTTGTTTAATTCTCTTGTAAAATAAACTTTTGTCATATTTAAATCATCTCCTTAATAAAATTTTATCATATTTTTGTAAAATATGTATAGATTATATTGTTATTTATTTTAATTTGTGGGAAAATTGTTAAGGATGATAAAATATGATAGAAGAAATAAATAAAGTTAATCAATTACTTGATTCTTTAAAATTTACTAATAGAGAAAAAGAAGAATTTTGGAATATTATTTATCCTATTTTTAAACATAGTGAATTTCAAAAAAGAATGAATGCTTTTAAGTATCCACATCATGGTTTTATAAGTTTAGGTAATCATATATTAGATAATACTATTGTTACTTATTTAATTAGTAAAAGAAAAATAGATAATGGAGAAAAGATAAATTTAAAAAGAGCAGTTAAAATCTCTTTATTTCACGATTTATATGAAGAACATTATTCACTTAATAAAAAACAATTATTTAGTAATTCTCATGCTTTTGTACATCCAATTGAAGCTATTATAAATGCAGTTATTTGGTATCCAGAATACTTTAAAAATATAAATGATGCTAAATATATTATAGATGGGGTTATTCATCATATGTGGCCTATTCCTGTTAAATCTATTAAAAACTTTAAAGATTTGGAACTACTAAATATAGATAAAGTAAATAATATAAATCCAAATATAAAAAAAGAAATAATATATTCTACTAATCGTTTTAAATTAGGAAAATTCTCTATTTCTAAAAGTTTATCTAAAGAAGGAAGAATAGTTAGTATAGCAGATAAAATAGTTGCAACTCACGAAGAGATTATCACTATAAGAAATATCATAACATTAATGATTAATCAAGCTATTTAATATGTATCTAAAAAACTACTATACTTTCCATCTTTTTTTGTACCTAAAACACAATTTAGGTTTATATTATCAAGTGCTTTAAATATATTATAATCTATATCTTTATTTATTTTTCTTAAATCTTTTATTAAATTCTTTATTTCTTTTCTTTTACCATCATCTTCTTTTAAACTTGTGAATTTACACGCACAGTTGATGAAAGATAAATTATTATAATTTTTCCATGATATTATGTCATCTTCTTTAATTAAATAAAGTGGTCTTATTAGTTCTATGTTAGGGTAATGTTCACTGTGTAACTTGGGCATCATTGTTTTTACTTCAGAAGAATAGAAAATAGATAAAAGAGTTGTTTCTATTACATCATTAAAGTGGTGTCCTAAAGCAATTTTGTTACAGTTTAGTTCTTTGGCTTTGTTATATAAATAACCTCTTCTCATTCTTGCACATAAATAACAGGGACTTTTATCTATATTGTAAACTATGTTAAAAATGTCACTATTGAATATTTCTAAATCGATATTTAAAATTTTACTGCATTCTTTTATTTGATTTAAGTGTTCTATACTATATCCAGGATTCATTAATACATAGTGAGCCTTAAATTGGAATTTTCCATGTTTTATTAATTCTTCTATACATTTTGCAAGTAAAAATGAATCTTTACCTCCACTTATACAAACCATTATATTATCATTTTCTTCTATTAATTTATAATCTTCTACTGCTTTTACAAATTTGCTCCATATTTCTTTTCTAAATCTTTTTATTATGCTTCTTTCTATTTCTTTATATCTTTCCATAATTATCCTAATGTATTAAAAAGTTTTATTATTTCTTCTGCTTTTAGGCTTTTGCTTTCATTAAGTTTGTCTTTTATTATTCTTTGAGAAACACTTTTTAATGATTTAGAAACTGCTGATATTTGAATTAGAATATCTATACTTTTTCTATCTTCTTCTATCATTTTGTTGATTCCTTTTATTTGACCTTCTATTGTATTAAGTCTTTTATTAAAATAGTTTTTTTCTTCTTTTGACATATATATCACTTCCATAAGTTTATTATATACCTATATGGGGTATAGGTCAAATATATTTCATATAAAATTTATTAGCAAACATACTATCACCTTCCATCAACAATTCAACTATAACACTAACGTTTGTGTAAGTCAAGAAAAATAAAACATTTTTTTATAAAAATAGATAGAATTTATAAATCTACCTATTTAATACTACAATTTATCTAAATAATCTTTTATACAATAATAATTATCTATATTATCATTTATCTTATTATTTACTATTTCTTTTATTTCATTTATTTTATTATATTTATTATATTCTATATTACATATTTTAACATATTCTTGATATTTACTATCTACTACTTCATATTTATAATATTCTTCTAAACTTTTTACTTCTATTACCCCTAGTTTATGTCTTAATAACAAAGATATAACTTTATTTAATGCTGTACTTGGAAAAGAAACTACATTATTTGTTATACTATAACCAAATATATGCCATAGTACTATTGCATCAGTACTAAATGTTTTATAAAAATTCCCAGATTTTACTATAACTATATTATCTTTTTCTTTCATTTTAGTTATTCTATATATTGCTTCTTTATTCATATATTTAATAGTTTTAACTTTAAATTAGTATTACATTTATCTATAAAACCTTTATAACTTCCTTTACTTTTAATATACATATTATAGTCATACTTCTTTAAATTATTAAGTCTTTTATTTATTCTTCTTGAAGTTATATTATTATATCTTATTATTAATTTATTATTTACTAATTTAAAATTATAGCCTAAAAAACTAACACCTTCTTTTATACTATATATAGAACTTTTATTATTAACTTCTAGCTTTAATTCATTAGATAATTTTTCTTTTATAACATTTAATACATTTTTAAGCTTATTTTTATCACTACTTACTATTAATAGGTCATCCATATACCTTATGTAGTGCTTACATTTAAGTTCTTCTTTTATATAATGATCTATTTTATTTAAGTAAAACACAGCTAATATTTGACTCGTCATATTTCCAATAGATAGTCCTTTATTATATTTATATAATGGTATTTTATTTAGTTCATTTATTTTCTTTTCTTTTTCTTTATTACTTATATTTAATTGTAATACTTTATTTTTTTCTATTTCAATTACTTTC
>CANRKW010000108.1 GCA_947631345.1 uncultured Bacilli bacterium
TAGAATTAAAGAACGTAAGAAATATGGACTAAAAAAAGCAAGACGCGCTCCACAATTCTCAAAGAGATAGGAAATATCTATATAAACCTCATATATTTATGGGGTTTTTGTGTGATTAAGGTGACTAAAAATATTTTAGTTATTATACCGTTAAAGAGCAATGAATAGTAAAAATTAATGATGGAAAAGCCAAAAAGTTTGGTCTTGACATTTAAAAATATGTCTAATATAATGGTGGTGTTCAGTAAGTCCTTGGGAATGCGCCGTAAATTGCTAAATTTACATTATTGTAGGTAAGCGCTATGTGTTAGCGTCGCACCAAGGCAAATAACACAAAAAAAATACGGAGTGATTATGCACTCTGTTTTATTTTTAATATTAAAATTTTTGCAAAATAAAAGGGGTGGAAAAAGAACCCTCGGTAAATTTCGTGTATTATAGAGATACACAGAGTTGGGTTATTCCACCCATATTCATAGTATCATATTAGTAGAAAAAATGCAAATGTTTTTTTTAAAAAATGTGCAAAAAAATTAACTTTTGAGAAAATTCTGTGAAAAATGTGGTTAAAAAGTACATATTGTGATAGAATTTAATGTGGGTGAAGAGGGTGGCAAATAAAGTATTTAAAACAATTGATGAACAAATATCAATATTAAGAGAAAAAGGTCTTATAATAGATGATGAAGATTATGCTAAAGAAGTGTTACTTCGTGAAAATTATTTCTTTATAATGGGTTATAGACACGTATTTATAAAACACGATACTAGTAGAAAATTTAAAGAAGGAACAACATTTGAAGAATTATATAGTCTTTTTGTATTTGATAGAATGTTTAGGAATATAATATTTAAGAATATACTTATAGTGGAAAATAACTATAAATCTATATTTAGTTATACATTAAGTAAAAATTATGGATATAAAGAAAGAGATTATCTTGATGTTAAGAATTTTACTAATGATAAAACTAAATTGAGACAGATTAATGATTTAGTTAGAAAAGTTAAAAGACAGTTTAGAATTAATGGTAAAAATCATATGGCTACTAGTCACTATATAGAAAATTATGGATATATACCATTATGGATAGGTATTAAAGTTATTAGTTTTGGTCTTATGAGTGAAATGTTTAGCATATTAAAAACTACAGATAAAGAATCAATAGGTAAAATATATGGAATCGATTATAAAGATATAGAAGTATATTTACCAATACTTGCTAATTATAGAAATTTATGTGCGCATGAAGATATTGTGTATGATCATTTTACTCAAAGATTTATTCCTGATACAAGTTATCATAGTTTACTTAATATAGAAAAAGATGAAGATGGTTATATATATGGTAAAAATGATATTTTTGCACTTATAATAATTTTAAAAAGGTTTTTAACTTATACAGATTTTAAAATGATGATGAATGAAATTAATTATGAACTTGATAATTTAAGTGGAAAATTAAAGACAATAGATATTAAAGAAGTCTTAGAAAAAATGGGCTTTCCATCTAATTATAGAGATATTATGTATTTAGAATAGGAGTTGATACAAATGAAAAAATATATTTCATATATTATAGTTGGAGTTTTATCTTCTTTTGTGGGAATAGGTATAATGGGTGTTGTGACTTATTTATTTCCTAATGAAGTTGTTAAAACTATAACACAACGAGATGTTGATATAACTGATACTGGTATAGCTGAGTCTGTACTAAATATTAAAGATGCAGTTGTTGTTGTACAAAATTATGTTGGAGAAAGTTTATATGGAACTGGAACTGGATTTGTATATGACACTGATGATGATAATGCTTACATTATGACTAATCATCATGTTATTTCTGGAGGTAATAGATTTTTAATTACTTATAGTGATGACTCAACTACTGAAGCAGAAATTGTTGGAAGTGATGAATATGCTGATATAGCAATACTTAAAGTAGATAAAAAAAGTATATTATCTGTTGCTAAAATAGGTAGTAGTGAAGAAGCACGTGTAGGTGATACTGTATTTACTATTGGTAGTCCAATGGGAATAGATTATAGGGGTACTGCTACAAGAGGTATATTAAGTGGTAAAGATAGGCTTGTTTCTGTAAGTGTCAGTGGAAGTTCTGCTGACTGGATTATGAATGTTATGCAAACAGACGCGGCAATAAATCCTGGTAACAGTGGTGGACCACTTTGCAATATTAATGGTGAAGTAATAGGTATAAATTCACTAAAAATAGTTGAAGAAACTATTGAAGGTATTGGATTTGCTATTCCAATTGAAGAAGCTATAAGATATGCTGATGATTTAAGAGAAAAAGGAAGTATTAGTAGACCTTATATAGGTGTTAGTATGTTAAATGCTAGTAATTCATTACAACTTGCTTATAGTGGAATAAGATTAGATAGAAGTATAGAAGAAGGGGTAGTTGTTGTAAGTGTAGAAAAGAATAGTCCAGCAGATAATGCAGGATTACAAGAAGGGGATGTAATAGTTGAGGTTGAAGGTAAAAAAGTAAGTGACATAGCAGAATTTAGATATAAATTATATAGTTATAATATAGGAGAAGAAATTAAATTTAAAGTTATAAGAGGATCTAAAGATAAAGTCATTACAATTAAATTAAGTAGTCAATAATACATAGGCAATGCTTATGTATTTCTTTATAAAATGGCTTCTTTACAAGAATATATGTGTATGATATCATAAGTTAAAGGAGGGTTTATGAATTTTCCAGATTTAAGTGAAATTGAAAAATGTATAGAAAGTGGAGTTTCTAAAGAAGAGTTAGATAAACGTAAGTATTTGTGTTATGCAAGTTTTTATGGAGCTTATTTTACTATTAGGAAACTTTTAGAATATGGATGTAATCCTAATGTAGAAGAGAATTTTAATGATAGTAATAATACACCTCTTACTATTTCTTGTTTTTGGGGTTTTCCTAAAACAGTAAGTTTGCTATTAGACTATGGAGCCAATCCTATGAAAAAAAATAAGGAAGGAATGATTCCTTTAGAAATTACTAATAGTATAAAATGTATGAAAGCACTTTTAGAATATGGGGTAAATATTGATTATAAAAATAAAGATGGTTTTACAAGATTAATGAAAGCATCTTATTTAGGAAATGAGGAAATAGTAGAGTTTCTTATTAATAACGGAGCTAATATAAATATTAGAAATAATCGTGGAGAAACTGCTTACGATTTAGCATATAAAAGTGATAGATTAGATATATGTAAATTACTAAAAACTAAATAAATCAGAGGTTATTATAAATTTTTCATAAATTTCATCTTTTCTATAATTATGTATGACTTTTCATTAGGAATTTGGTAAAATGAAAGTAGAAAGGATGGTATTGATATGAATAAATATGAAATGAAAAATTATTTTAATGATATTGATAAAAA
>CANRKW010000109.1 GCA_947631345.1 uncultured Bacilli bacterium
AAGTAGGTCCCAGTTCATAAGGCATCGCACCCCTTCTCATTGCTGAATCTGCTCCTAAACTTGGTATTTTTTCTTTTACCCAACAGGCAGGTTGTAAAGGTGTCCAAAAATAACCTGGGGCTATAGCATTAACACGAATATTTTTTAAAGCTAAGTTTCTTGCTAAACTTCTTGTAAAACCTACAATTGCCGATTTAGTTGTAACATAATCTATAAGTTGTGCTTCTCCATAAAAAGCTGTTACACTACTTAAATTAATAATTGAGTCTCCATTTTTTAAATATGGCAAAACTTCTTTAGTTAAATAAAACATACCATATACATTTACTTTCATAGTTTCATCAAATTGATAATCTGTTATTGATTCTAAACTATCACTTTGATATTGAACACCAGCATTATTAACTAAAACATTAATTTTTCCATATTTCTTTATTGTTTCATCAACTATTTTCTTAGCAAATTCTTTTGTTTTTAAATCTCCTTTTATAAGAGTACACTCTCCACCTAGTTTTTCAATATATTCTTTAGTATACAAGGCATCTTTATCTTCATTTAAGTAAGCTATTACAACTTTTGCCCCTTCTTTAGCAAAATAAACACTTGCAGTTCTACCTAATCCACTATCTCCTCCAGTAACAATAATTACTTTTCCATCTAATTTTCCACTGCCTTTATAATTCGGATTATCAAAAACTGGTAATGGATCCATTAAATACTCTAATCCTGGTTCAGTACATTGGCTTTGCATAGGTGCTAAAATATCATATTTGGTTATTTTAAGACCTACATCATCATAATATTTATAATAATCATTTCCAAATTTATAATCATAATTCATTTTATTCACCCATTTTAATTTATGTAAAAATAATAAGTATGTTACATTTGTTATGAGCCATAATAAAAATGGTGATAATAATGGCTTTTAGACATACAAGCATAACTTTTGGTTTAGTTAATATTCCTGTAATGATAACTCCCCTTATAAAAAATAATGATGCTTCATTTAATCAATTACATAAAAAATGTCTTAATAGAATTAAATATATAAAATATTGTTCTCACTGTAAAAAAGAAGTTACAGAAAATGAAATAATAAAAGGCTATAAATATGAACCTGATAAATACATTACATTTGATAAAAACGAAATAAATAAACTAAAACCTCAAAATGATAAAGAAATAGAAATAATATCATTTATAGATATTAAAGAAATAGATCCAAGTTATTTTGAAAAAAGTTATATATTAGATACAGAAAAATCTTCAAAATCTTTCACTTTATTTTATGAAGCACTTAAAAAAACTAAAAAAGTCGCACTCGCTAAAACTGTTATAAGTTCTAAATTTTATTATGTAATTTTAAGAATTTACAAAACCAATATAATAATGACTACTTTATATTTTAAAGAAGAAATTAATTTTAAAGAAAAAGTGAAAGAATCAAAAGTAAGTGATAAAGAATTAGATTTAGCTATAAGATTAATAAATGAAATGGTCGGAGTTTTTGAACCTAATAAATATTATGACGAATATCAAACTAACATACAAAAAGCCATCAATAATAAATTAAATGGTAAAAGTATTAAAAATAGTAAAAAGAAAACAAATAAACAAGTAAGTGATTTACTAGATGCATTAGAAAAGAGCCTAAAGAAAAAATAATGTGGAATAATAGAAATTTTACACCTATGCTTTTAAAAGAAATTGATAAACCATTTAATAGTAAAAATTACATTTTTGAACTTAAATTTGATGGAATACGTGCTTTAATATTTGTAAATTCTAAAGAAATATATGTACAAACTAGAAACAAAATAGATGTAACAAATTTGTTTCCAGAATTAGATAGTATAAAAAAACTAGTGACCAAAAACACAATATTTGATGGAGAAATTGTCTCTTTTAATAATAACTTACCTTCATTTTCTAAATTACAAGAAAGATTACATTTAAAAAATAAAGCAAAAATTAAAGAATTAAGTAAAACAAATAAAGTTGTTTTTGTATGTTTTGATATATTATATGAAAATAAAGATTTGACTAATTTGTCTCTTTTAAAAAGAAAAGAAAGACTTTCAAAATATAAAGAAAATGATGTTTTTATAAAAAATAAAATAATTGAAGAAAATGGTATAGAATTTTTCAAAAAAGTTAAAAAGTTAAAACTTGAAGGAATAGTTGCTAAAAAGAAAGATAGTACTTATGAAATAAATGAAAGAACAGATAATTGGGTTAAAATTAAAAATTTGAAAAAAGATATATTCTATATAGGTGGTTATATTGAGAAAGATTTAACTAATGTTATTACACTTTTATTAGGTTTTTATAAAAATAAGAAGTTTACATATGTAGGTAAAGTTAGTATGAATAAGAAAAATATGCTTTACAAAAAAATAAAAGCAAAAAAAGTAAGAAAAACTTCTCCTTTTACTGATTATAAGCAAATTGGTATATTTATATCTCCTACTTTAAAATGTAAAGTTGAGTTTTTAGAGTGGACAAAAAGTGGACATTTAAGAGAGCCTATATTTAAAAATGAAATAACATAAAAGTATTGCATATTATATAATAAATATGATATTATATTTATGCACGCAGACATAGTACAATGGTTAGTATATGGCCTTGCCAAGGCTAGGATGCGGGTTCGATTCCCGTTGTTTGCTCCAACGACGAATCTGTTCGAACTTTTCGGACATTCAAATATATTTTATCTCTAAATAGAGATGATTTTTTATTGAAATAAAAAATTACCATAGTATATTTTGATACACTTGTCAAAATTCCTAAGGGGTTAATTATTTTGCCAAAGACCAAATTATCAAAAAATTAACTAGTATTAACACCATTTAGCAATTTATATGATAAAATATTATTATAATTTTAAATAAAAAAAGATTGGCCAGACGCGTCTGACTAATTTAAAAAATATTTTTAATTATCCTAATATATAATATTATCAAAGAAAGGAAATTCACAAATGAAAGAAAATTTTAATGTCGCAACACCAACAAAAGAAAATATAGAATATGCTTTTAAAAATTTAATATTTTATGTTACTGCTTCTACTCAATTAGAAATTTATAAAGAAAAAAAAGAAAGTTTTGAAAAAGTATTAATTAGTATCAATGAAATTTTATATTCATATGTAAATAATGAAAATTTATCTTCTATAGATGAAAAGAAATTACAAGAAGTAAAATTTGAATTATTAGATTTAGATACAGAAACAAAATCTTTAAAATCTTATTTTGCAGAGTGGTCTTTATTATGGTTAGAAGCAATTATTTCTTTAAGAGTATCAGAAATAAAAAAATTCAATAATTAATTATTTTTATAATGCTTATTTACACATTTTTCTTTGGATTTTATTTATATTAATCATTTTTCAATTTTTTT
>CANRKW010000110.1 GCA_947631345.1 uncultured Bacilli bacterium
GATAATTCTAAAGTAAAAGAAATGACTATTACAGCTTTAGAATTTATTAGAAGATTTTTACTTCATGTCTTACCTAGAAAAAAGTTTTAGAAATAATATAGAAAATTGGGCTTGTAAGCGAAGACTTATTGTACAGTTGTTGTTACACTTCCTACACAACAACACCCAGTTATTATATTATTTCTATTAAATTCTTCTATTTTACATAATTCTCTTTGATATGAGTTCATTTTTATCTCCTTTCATTTTTGAAAATCTTTCTTATTTGTCTATTATTTTTCTAATCTAATTTGTAATTAAGAAGTTCATTACTAACTCATTTTTAGATTTTACACGATAACCGACACTTATAATCATATCCATATTGTAATAATTAAGATTTCTTTTAACATTTCTATTGCCTTCTTTTAAACTATCGCAAATTTTGCGACACTTGAATCTTCTTTTAAAACATTATTAATATTTTTGCCAATTGTTTTTATATCTCTATCATATAATTTTCTCTATTAATCCATACAGTTTCATCTTTCATATTTACTTCTAGTTTAACATTTTGGTTTTCAAATAATATAATTTATTTAACATTGTTATAAATTTCAAATCCAAGTATTTCTATAATAATTCCTTGCTCGTATTCTTTTGTTTTTTTATCTTCTTCCTCTTTTTCTTCAATTGTTAATCTTTTAACTTTTGATATTTTATAAACCAATGTTTTGTATTCTATTGTACCACCATCTTTTAATTGATTTCTAATTGGAAACAATAATACTAATAGAATAATTACTACAAAAGTTATTATTATTTTTTCTTCACATACTACACCCCATTTCTACAAATTACTATTAATCTTACTTAAACAAATTGTAATTTGTATAATTCTATTCAACTGACCCCGCTATACATTTATTAAACATATACATTTCTATACTTGTTATTTTCTTTTCATTATTGTTAGTATATACATATTTAATAATAGTTCTATATCCTATTCCTTTATATTCAATTAAATCTGATTCTTCATAACGACTAATATTAAATATAGGTTCATTTAAACTATTTACTCTATTCATATCTACTGATAATATGACACAATATAAAGTTACTATAACTATTAGAATAGATAATACAATTTTTAAAGTTTTTTTACAAAACTTAATTACCAAAAGCATTGCTAACAGTAGTATTATAAAAATTCCTATCACAATATTTTCCTCCCATAAAACTAATTGCTATTTTTTCACTTAATATTATAGCATGTAATAAAGATTAATTATAGTCTTAAATAATAGTCACTAAATAATAGTAATCTACTTGATAAATTTTATTATTTTTTGCAGTTGTTGCAAAATTTGCAATAACTAAATTATATAGTTCTTCTTAAGTTTTTTGATATACCTAGAAATAACGGATTTATCTCCATTAAATAATAGAGACATTTGTTAAAAAAACATATAGTTTCACCTTTTATATTTTTGAACTATCGCAAATTTTGCGACAGTTGAGTTATTTATTTTTTCTTTTAAACATTAATCCACTTAATTTGCATTATTAAATAAAATATAGTATAAAAATAAATGGAAATAAAATGACAAATGTTAGTCAAGTGATTTCTAAAAAAGTTATACAAAATAACATTAGAGATAAAGTATTTTTAAATACTTGTATTCATCAACACGCATTTTTTGAGTCTTGTTATCTTTTTCTAATTTTAACTTTGATTTCAAATAATATTTTTACAAAAAAATCAAGAGGACTGTCACCTGTAAATTATAGGTTTCAATCCTCTAATTATTTTTTTATATAAAGATTCAAATAGGTTTATTTTATGTAGCCTTTTCTTTTTAGTCTATTACTTACACACATTTTAATCCCTCTTTGTCTTTAATTCATTTATTCTATTTATAAATTTATTATATAATTCTTTCATATTTTTATCCTTTCAGGAATTTTTTTGTATTCCTAATATATATTATGTTACTAAATTAAATTCGTATAGTTATATTACACTTATATTTCCATTTAATATATCTTTTAGATAATTTATCATCCTACCAAAAAAACTACTTTTTTCTATATTTTCATTTACTGTTAAATCATATTCTATATCTTCATTATCAAAATGTAATATTAAACTACCTATTTTCTCTCCTTTTTTTATTGGAGAAGTCACTTTATCTAATTTTATATCATATTCATAATCTATATTAGTTCTTTCTTTATTTAATACTATACTTACATCATTTTTTAAATAGTATTTTACATTTCTTGTTTTGCTATCATCTATAAATATTTCTCCTAAACTTTTATTTTTATCTAATAATTTACCTTTATAAAACATACTAAAAGCATATTCCATCATATTTATTGTATCTGTATTTCTTTCTTCTTTACTATTTGCTTTCATTACTACTGTTATAAGCCTCATATCATTTCGTTCCATTGTACCAGTTAAGCAATATCCAGCATTTTCTGTATAGCCTGTTTTAAGTCCATCTAAGCCACTATAAAAACGTATTAATGAATTTGTATTAACAAGCCAGATACTTTTTCCATTTTGATGAGTTAATGTAGTTTCATATGTTTTTGTAAGTTCAAGTATTTCTTCGTGTTTTACTAATTCTCTTGCTATAAGAGCCATATCTTTTGCACTTACTGCGTGTCCTTCTTCATCTAATCCGTGTGGATTTTTAAAATTGGTGTTTGTACAACCTAATTCTTTTGCTCTTTTATTCATCATTGCTACAAAATTTTCTTCTGTTCCACCTATTTTTTCTGCTAAAGCCACTGCCCCGTCATTAGCGCTTGCTATTGCAACACTTGTTAATAGTTCTTGTACAGTTGCTACACTTCCTTTTTCTAAGTAAACTTGACTACCACCCATTCCAGCTGAATTTTCACTTATAGTTACTTGATCATTTAAACTGACAAAGCCTTTATCTATTGCTTCTACTACTAATAACATTGTCATTATTTTAGTCATAGAAGCTGGTGACAGAGCCTCATCTGCATTTTTTTCAAACAAAATCTTTCCAGTTTCTGCTTCCATTATAACTGCACTTGCTCCATTTATATCAATAACACTTTTACTTTCCATATCACTTTTTTCTACAATATTTTCAGCACTTTCAGTAACACTTTCCTCACTATTCTTTTCATCTATACCATCTGCATAGAGTGCCTTTATACTAATTAATAGCATTAAACATAATATAACTAATTTTTTCATATACACCCCTTTACAAAATATTATGTTTTTCTTATTTTTTATATGAATAGTTTACACTTTTCATTTTTTTAAAGTAATATTTTTCTATAATGTGCTATAATGTTAAGCATTTTATACTAAATTTTGAATAAGTGAAAAATTTGGTATAAATTGATTGTACCTAATTTCTGAT
>CANRKW010000111.1 GCA_947631345.1 uncultured Bacilli bacterium
TGTCATTTATTATCACTACCTTTAAGTAGATTTTATCACATTTGTTCATTTTTTGCTATTTCGTGAATTTATCCTGTTATAAAGACTTTTACTACATTTTTGTTATTTCTAAGTACATAATCAGAGGCTCTTCCTACTATTACACACGAAGTTTTACTTGCAATTAAATTTATTACTTTTTCTTGTGCTAAAATAGCATATTTTACAGGTGTTGTAGTTAAATATAGTTCGTGCATTACATCTTTTTCTCTATTAATATTAGATATAAATTCTTTATCAAGTCCACTTTCTTTAGCTGCGACTGCTGTTAGTTCTTTATAATAAAATGGTATATTTAATTTTTTAGCAACAATTTCTCCAATTTGTTTTCCCATACTACCGTGACTTCTTGATATAGTTATTATTAATCCTTTAGTAGAATTTTCTATATTAACTTCTTCTATTGTTTTTTTAGTTTTATTTAAACTTTTAAAGAATATTATAAGTAATATAACTGTTACAATAAGACCAAAAAAGTCAGCTATAGGTGCAGAAACTAATACACCTTTAATTCCATAATATTTAGGTAATATGATAACAAGTGGTACAAATAAAAGTAAGTCTCTTGTTAAACTTGCAATAGTTGCTTTTACTGGTTCACCTACTGCTTGAAAGAAAATAGAACTCATTTTTATTATACAAGTAAATACTAAAAGTAATAAGAATATTCTAAATGTTAAAACAGCAAATTCTATGTATAACTCGTCTCCACTACCAAAAATACTTATAATTACTTCTGGTACTGCTAAAAATATAATTGTAAAAATTATTCCTACTATTATAGAAGAAATTAGTACTTTTTTAAATGTTTCTTTTACCCTATCAATGTTTTTTGCTCCATAATTATACCCAAGTATTGGAGAAGCACCTAGTATTATACCAACAATTATATTTATAACTATTGAAAATACTTTCATAACTATACCTATAACAGCTATTGGTATATCACTTCCATATTTACTAACACTTCCATATTTTGCAAGCATAATGTTACAAACTAAAGAAATAATAACTATACATATTTGAGTAATAAATGTAGATATTCCTAATTTTATAACATTTTTAAGTGCATTAAATGATAACTTAAAACTATCTATACTTAATTTAAAAGTTTTTGGTTTTAAAAAGTAAATTACAGAAAGTATTAAAGATAGTATTTCACCTATTATAGTTGCATATGCTGCTCCTTCTATTCCCATATCAAAGCCAAAAATGAATATTGGATCTAGTATTATATTAGTAACTGCACCAGCTATAGTTGTAATCATACTAAATGTTGGCGAACCATCTGCTCTTATAACAGAGTTCATACTATTTGCTACCATATATACTGGTATTGCCATTAATATTATTACATAGTAACTTCTTGCTAAATCAATTGTATTAGGACTAGCACCAAATAAATATAATAGTTTATCTTTAAAAATTAAACCTAATATTAAAAATATAATACTAATTATAAATGTAACTAAAATACTATTTCCAATAGATTTATGAGCATTTTCTTTATCATTTCTTCCAAGACAAAGTGATAAGTATGCACTTGCCCCGTCACCAAAACACCACGCGAATGCTACTGCTATAATTGTAATTGGAAAAACAACCCCAGTAGCTGCATTACCTAAATAACCTAAACTACTATGCCCGATAAATATTTGATCTACTATATTATATAGAGAACTAATAAGTAAAGATAAAATACAAGGTATAGAAAATTTAAGAATCAATTTAGATATTTTTTCTTCCTCTAAAAACTTATTATCTTTCATAATACACATTCCTTTCTTGTCTTTTAAGCCAAAAAATAAACGCAAAAACAATTTTTATGTCTTGTTTTTACGCATACTTGCTGGATCAGACTTATTAATTATAAACCTTTTCAAAATTTTTTTCTAGTATTTTTTTCTTCAAATTTTTTCTAAAGATTCTCTATAATTACTTTCTAGGTTATTCCAAAAACTAGTTGGTATATTAAAAACATGTTCTAATTTTAAAGCAATTTTTGTAGTTATAGGAATTAATTTATAATTCTTCCCCCTTTAATTCAACATTCAAAATATATTTATTTGCTATAAAACCATGTTTGTTATATAGTTTAATAGCATTTTCATTTTTACTACATACACTAACTTCTATATATTTAACTTTATTCATAGTAGCCCATTTTTTAAATTCAATAATCAAATCATTACCTATTCCCCTATTTCTGTAATTTTCTTCTACATATAACGCTTCTAATTTTGCAACTAAATCTAAATATGCATCTCCATTATCTACAATATAGCCAAATATATAACCTATAATTTGGTTATTTTCTAAAGCAACAAATATACTATTATATTCATTTGATATTAAATCTTCATACAAGTGAGTAACGATACAATTTTCATTAATATTTTTATCGTATTTCTTTTCATCTTGAATAAGTTTAGTAAGTAATTCATTTAATTTACTTGCATCACTCGGCAAAGCTTTTCTTATAGTATATTTTGTTTTTTTCTCCATAAAACACTCCTTTAAAAAGTAAACTTCTTTTCTTTCTAATATTGATTTTAATAAAGCTTTTAGAAAAAGTCATGGTTTCGTTTCAAAATCCAGAAAAAAGACAAAAGATTAACTCTTTCATCTTATTTTTTATTTTTAATTAATGCTTCTATTTTTTTGAACTTTTTATTCATTACTATTATTACAACAGCACTAAATAAAGCGAAGAATAATAAATTACATAAAACTATAACCATAGTATTAGAACTAGTTGATTTTGTTGCTTCTTTTTCTGCTTTTTCCAATTCTTTTAAAACATCATATCTTTCTTTTACTGGTGTATCATAAAGATCATCGATTGCTTTTTTTATAGTATCGTCATATGAAGAAGTGTATCCTCCAAAAACTTGATCACCTATTACAATATAAGGAACACCTCCTGCTTCAACACCAGTAAAGTCAGCAACTTTATCTAGTAATTTATTGTTACTTGTATTGTACCATACTTCATAAGAAACTACTTTAAACTTTTTACCATATTCATCAGTAATACTATTTAAAAATGTTAAAAATGACCTACATACAGAACATCCTCTACCTCTAAATAAATATATTATTGCTTGTTTATCATTTTCTTTATAACTTTCAAATGTTTCTTCAATTCTTTCTTCTTCTAATGCTTCTTGAAAATTTAATGTTGCTTCTTTAGCAAATAAAACAGATGGAACAAACAATAATGTTGTTAATAATATTAATAATATTCCTTTTTTCATACGTTTTCCTCCTTCTTTATGCTTTATATTATACCATAACTATTATAAATTTTATATATTATTTTTTTATTTCACAAAAGTTTTA
>CANRKW010000112.1 GCA_947631345.1 uncultured Bacilli bacterium
ATAATCCAACTCTTTTTATTTTTCAACTATTTTTGTTATAAAATTAAAGACTTTTCGTCAGAAATTTGGTACAATAATTGTGGTGAGTTTATGAAATTAGCAAGTAATTGGTTAGATTATGAATTAATAGATGCGTCTAATAAAGAAAAATTAGAAAGATGGGGAAAATATTACCTATTAAGACCTGATCCTTTAGTGATGTGGGGAAATGATGATTTATCTAAAAAATATAAAGGAAAGATATCTGCAATATATCATAGAAGTAATACTGGTGGAGGATACTGGGAAAACTTAAAAGACATACCTTCTATTTGGACAATTAAATATAAAGATTTAACTTTTAATGTAAAAGAAATGGGTTTTAAACATACTGGTGTTTTTCCAGAACAAGCTGTTAATTGGGATTATATGAGTGATAAAATTAAAAATGCAAAAAGGCCTATTAAAGTTTTGAATTTATTTGCGTATACTGGATGTGCTAGTTTAGTATGTATGAAAGCTGGGGCAAAAGTTACACACGTTGATTCTTCTAAAGGTATGGTTTCTTGGTGTAAAGAAAATGTTTCATCTAATAATTTAGACACTTCTAATATAAGATATATAGTGGATGACGTTGTTAAATTTGTGGAAAGAGAAATAAGAAGAAATAACAAATATGACGCGATTATTATGGATCCACCCAGTTATGGAAGAGGTGCTAATAAAGAAGTTTGGAATATTGAAAATGATTTATGGAATCTTTTAAAGTTATCAGTGAGTCTTTTAAGTGATGAACCTTTATTTTTTATAATAAATTCTTATAGTGGAATATCTAGTTATGCTATTAAAAATATGTTAGATTTACTAATTACAGATAAATATAAAGGTAAAATAACTACTGATGAAATAGGTATTTCTATTAAAAACTCTAATTTAGTTTTACCTTGTGGAATATATGTTAGGTGGGAAAAATGATACCTACTATTTTATATGAAGATAATCATTTATTAGTAGTTATTAAAGAATCTGGTATTTTATCTCAAAGTGATATTACTAATAATATAGATATGCTTACTATTTTAAAAAATTACTTAAAGACTAAATATAATAAAAAAGGTAATGTTTATTTAGGACTTGTTCATAGATTAGATAAAGATGTAAAAGGCGTTATGGTTTTTGCAAAAACAAGTAAATGTGCTAGTAGATTATCAAGTCAAATAAGAAACCATCAAATTAAGAAAGAATATGTATGTGTTTGTAATGGAATATTTAAAGAAAAAACTGGTAGTATTACATCTAAATTAGAAAGAAAAGATTATTATACTATAGTAAGTCCTAAGGGATTAACTTCTACATTAAATTACAAAGTTATTTGTGAAAAAAATAATAAAAGTTTAGTTTTAATTGACTTAATAACAGGAAGACACCATCAAATAAGAGTTCAATTATCTAGTATAAATCACGAAATTCTAGGAGATAAAAGATATGGAAAATATCACGAATATCCTCTTGCACTAGTTTGTTATAAGCTTTCATTTTTTCATCCAATTACTAAAGAATATATGACATTTAAAATAGATAAACCAAAAAATGGCTATTTTAAATTATTTACAGATATTAACCTTTAGTGCTTTGAAAGTAAGTGACTTTTACTATTATTTTTGATATAATTGTTTTAGGTGAAGAAAATGCCTAAAAGCTATGTTAATTATAAAAATAGAGGTATGTTTTTAGAACATATAATAAATGATACAAATACATATTATTTAAGTAAAGATAAAGCTGTTATATATAAAAAACCTACACCTATAAAAGTACTAAATATAAGTTATCGTTCACAAAAGACAACACTTATTGATAAAGCTGTTTTTAGTGAAACTAGTACACTTGATTATAATGGACTTTATAAAGGTAAATACATTGAATTTGATGCTAAAGAGTGTAAAAATAAAACGGCTTTTCCACTTAATAATATAAAGCCTCATCAAATAACACATATTAAAAATATAATTAATCACGGCGGGATTGCTTTTTTAATAATATTTATGAATAATCTATTTTATTTGCTTCCTGGTTCTTTCCTATTAGAATTTATAAATACAAGTAGTAGAAAAAGTATTCCTTATGAAATGATAAAAGAAAATGGGCATATAATTAAAGAGGGATATATGCCTAGAATAGATTATTTAAAAGTAGTAGATGAAATATATCTAAAAGGAGAATAAATATGGTTAGTGTTAAAGAAAAATTAAAAATTAATAAAATAAGAAATAAAAAAGAGAAAGTTAAGCAAAATATAAAGAATAAAGAAGAAAAAAAGAAAAAAACTAATAAACATAAATTTTGGTATTATTTACTTTCTTTTATAACTTTAATTGCTATTATAATGGTATTTTGTGTTATAGGTTTTATTATTTATATAGTTAAAAATGCACCTACATTTAATGAAGAAGACTTATATAATAAAGCTAGTAGTGTTATATATGCTGCTGATAATTCTGTGATTGCTACACTTGGTATGAGTGTTGGAAATGATGAAGTTGAAACTAGAACTATATTAACTTATGAAGAATTACCAGAAGTATTAATAGATGCGGTGGTTGCAACTGAAGACTCAAGATTCTTTCAACATAATGGTGTAGATCTTGCAAGATTCATAAAAGCGTCTATTGGTCAAGTTTTTGGTCAAGATGGTGCAGGTGGAGCTTCTACTTTAACTATGCAAGTTAGTAAAAATGCTTTGACAGATACAACTAGTGAAGGTATTAAAGGTATAATAAGAAAATTCACAGATGTTTATTTATCAGTATTTCAAATAGAAAAAAGATATTCTAAAGAAGAAATATTAGTAATGTATCTTAACAGTGGTTTTTTAGGAGAAAATCAATTTGGTGTTGAACAAGCAAGTAAAGTTTATTTTGGAAAAAGCGCTAAAGACTTAACTTTAAGTGAAGCTGCTTTAATTGCTGGATTATTCCAAGCACCTACTGCTTATGACCCATTTATAAATCCTGAAAAAGCACAAGCTCGTAGAAATCAAGTATTGAATTTAATGTTTAGACACGGTTATATTACTGAAGAACAATGTGAAATAGCAAAAAGTATGGATATAAAAACTATGTTAACAAGTAATACTAAAAGTACTAATCCATATCAAGGATTCATTAATACTGTAATTGATGAAGTTGAAAGCAAATATAAAGTAAGTCCATATACGGTTCCTATGAATATTTACACTACTTTAGATAAAGGTAAACAAGAAGTTATAAATAATATATATGATACATATGAATTTGCAGATGAATTTATAGAATTAGGTGTTGCTGTTGTGGATAACAAAACTGGTGCTTTAATAG
>CANRKW010000113.1 GCA_947631345.1 uncultured Bacilli bacterium
TATAGGTAATATAGAAAATATTAATAATAATTGGATTTTAACAATTAACAATGATGAATTTGGAATATCCTATGAAAAACCTACTGATATAAGTGATACTATAAATAAAGCCATTAATGAATCAAAAGGAGAGTACTTAATTAATGAAGATGGAGTTTACTTAAATAGTTATGATTCCTTAAATGAATATATTGATGAAAGTCTAGATTATGTAGAAATACTAAAAGATAAATATGGAAGTACTTATACTAAAAAAAATGCAAATATGACATATGTTTCTATTGGTGAATGGTCAAGCTGGCGTCAAGGTGGGGCACCTTGGGGTGAAAAATTGATAGGAACTAGCACAATGAGAAGTGTAGGATGCTTAATCACTAGTACAGCAATGTTACTTGCTGATAGTAAACAACAATTAGTTATAAATAACTTTAATCCTGGAACTTTTTTAGACTTAATTAAAGAAAAAAATAACAAACCATTAGCAACATTAGCTGGAAATAATTCTTATACAGCAAATCAAATAGAAGTAGCAGTCGGGCATAGTAATTTTGAATATGGTAGTAGCTCTTTAGTAGGAACTCAAAGTGAAAAAGCGAGAAATTTAGCACAAAGAATAAATAATGGTTATCAACTAATTATATGTGTAAAACCAAATTGTGGTCACTATGTTTATGTTACTGGTGTTCATAATGATGAAATCTACATGGCAGACCCTGCAAGTAATTACACAGTTGTTACTGATAGGTACGATATAAATAATGTCAATTGGGTAAAATATGTAAAATTTTATTAGGAGAAAAGAATATGAGAAAAAAGTATGGATTTGAAATAGGTATAATAATTGCTTTATTAGTTTTATCTTTAATTCTTTATGGTATTTATTTGATTTATGATATTTACACTACTAATAAAAGCTACACATTACTTTTATCACCTTATTATGTATTAAATTGTACTAACTTTAAATGTACTAGTGATTCAATAAATTTGGATAAATATAATGATAAAAATTATAAAGTATATATTGATGGATTATATGTAGGTGAAAATAATGTATACTATAATAGAAGTAATGATAAATTTTATGTTTTTGATAAATCAAATAATAATATAAATAATAATAGTAAAACATTATTTGCTTATGATGGAAAAGCAAAAATTAGTGGTATAAGATATAATTTAAGCACTTTAAGTGATAGTGAGCTTAACAATATAAGTAATTTATTAGAAACAAATCTTAGAGAAGATAATGTAAAAAAAATAAGTTTAGACTTTGATAATGATGGTAATATAGAAAACTTATATAGTATAAATTATTATAGAGAAAGAAATGATGTTGTAGAAAGACTTTCAACTGTAATATATTATGATAATGATAAATATAATACGATTAATTTTAATGCTATTAATAATTATGAAATAGGTTTTACAGATGTTACAAATATATTAGATGTATTTGATGATGGTAAGTTAGAATTTATATATAATATTAACTTTCTTGATCAAATAGGTTCTTGTAATATATTATTTAGACTTAAAGGAAATAAGTTTGTTAAAGCAAATGAATGTGAAATATATAATTAAAAATACTCAATATTGAGTATTTTTAATCTTTTAAACATCCTATTGGAATAATTAATACATTGTCTTCAGTTTTGTAAGCATAAGTACTTCCAGTTAGAACTATTAACAAAGTTGGTTCATTTAGTTTTTGTTTTGATTTTTTATTATAATCTTTTATTAAAGACTGCAATTTTAGTAGATGTTTTGCGCCTTCTTCTATATATTTTTCTCCTAGTTTTACTTCTATTAAAGCATATCTTCCATCATTTAAGTGTAATATTGCATCTGCTTCTAGACCATATCTATCTCTATAATATGATACACTTCCATCTAAACCATCTGAATATATTCTTAAATCTCTTATACATAAGTTTTCAAATATAAAACCAAAAGTATTTAAGTCATTAATTAATGTAGTAGGAGAAGCACCTAAAGCAGAAACAGCGATTGAAGGATCGACAAATTCTTTTTTTGGTGTACTTCTTATTGCACTTTTACTTCTTATATTAGGACACCACGCTTCAACTTCTTCTATAACATATAATCTTTTTAAATTATTTAAGTATGTATATAAAGTAGATTCACTAAACAAAGCATCATTTGCTTGTATATCTTCAAGTATAGTTTGATTAGAAACATTTGTAGATATATTTCTTGCATATGATTTTAAAAATATGTTATTTCTAGATGGGTTGTTACCCATATTTTCCATAGAAGGCATATCTTTTTCACATAAACTTTTGTAATATTCTTTTGCTATAAGTAACTGTGCATTTTTATCTTTTATTTTTATTGATCCAGGCCATCCACCTCTAGAAGATGCAAATATTAAATCTTCTAGTGATAAATTAGATGTAATACCATTTATATTTATATTAGGGTTATCAAATAATTCCTTTAATGAAATTTTACCATTAGATTCACCTGATTCATATAAACTCATTGGTCTCATAATAAGTGTTCCAATTCTCCCTGTACCAGTGTGTAATGTATTATCTTTTATTGGTGTTGCTGAACCCGTTAAAATAAATTGTCCAGATTCATTTCTTTCATCAACTTTATTTCTAACAGAATTCCATATAGTTGGATATATTTGCCACTCATCAAGTAATCTTGGTGTATCTCCTTCTAAAATGTGACTAGGCATTATAGTCATTATTTTTTCATATTCTTCTTTTTTATCTTCATCTTGAAATTTTACAATACTTTTTGCTTTTATAGAAGCAGTAGTGGTTTTTCCACACCATTTTGGACCTTTTATCCATACAGCACCTAAAGCATTTAGATAATCATTTAATTTTTTATCAATAATTCTTGGTATATAATTATTTTCCATATACAAATCACCTTATCACAATTTTAGCATATTAAAGGCACAAAAACAAGATTTAGAAGAGAGATTTGTGGTATTTCAGAAGAGAGATTTGTGGTATTTCAGAAGAGAGATTTGTGGTAATTTTTGTATTACTATACATCATTGTAAAGCAGATATAAAGAATAAAGCACCTAACTAAATGTTTTTTACATCTAGAGTTAGGTGCGAAATCTATTAGGTGACGCCCAACAGGTCAGTTTGAACGTTCCTTTTTTATTTTATGAAGATTTCTCTTCTGTATTCATAATATCAAAAATTAGTGAAAATTTCAAGTAAAAAAATAGCAAAAAAATGTTTGACAAGTCATCTAATAGATGATACAATTGTTTTGGAACTAGTAAACTAGTTGGGTGTCACCATCTAATAATTACAGGGG
>CANRKW010000114.1 GCA_947631345.1 uncultured Bacilli bacterium
TTAATACTTCTAAAAGATATACCAAAGAAGAAGTTTTAGAAAGTTTAAATAATATTAGTTAACTTAACTAAAAAATTAAGATTAGAGTTTATAATTCTCTAATCTTTTAATATATGTTTTACCCAAATTTTATCTTCTTTACTTACTTTATATGAATCATTTATTTTACTTATAGTTTTATATAATATAAAGTCATTTACATCACCATTTTTCAAAAATTCATAAGTTTTATTTTTATCATATACAAAACATACTTGTAAAAGCCAAGAAATAGCCATATCTATATAATATGTACTATACTTTATACTTTTTATTATATCAAATATTATAAATAAATCTCCTTCTATATAATAGTTAAGCAATATAACTAAAGCTAATCTTATAGAATATTCTTTATTTTGGTCAATTAATTTTTGTACTAAATTAAGTCCTTCTTCCTTATGAGTTTTTATTATTTTTAAGCTACTTGCTAATGTATCACAAATAGCCCAGTTGTCGATATGTGAAGTGTAATTTAATAAATGTTCTTCCATTATTTTAAAATCTTTTATATAAGATATAAGAATACCTATAATTAAAGTTATTTCATAATTTTCATAATTTGTTATATTAAATAATTCTAAAAATTCAGTTTTGCTAATTTCTTTTGCTACATTTCTTAAAATTGGTATTCTAATTCCTAAAATTGTATAGCTTGTTGTTATTATTTTACTATTAAATTCTTTATATTTTTTATCTTTTAAACTATTTAGATATTTAAGTAAAGACTTATATTTAGTTTTATTCCATTTTAATATTGTATTCCCCATACTACTAACTCTTTTGAATCACTACCACAAATTGCGCATTTACTGTTAAAAGGTTTTTCTTCTAAAATACATCTTGATTTTATATTGTATTCTTCTTTTAGTTTATTTTCACACTCTTCACTTCCACACCAACACGCTTTTATAAATCCAGGTTCAGTTTTTATTATATTTTCAAAGTCTTTTATATTTTCTGCTTTAAATGTTTTCTTTTCCATCCTTTCTTTAGCTTTTTTGTATAAATTATTTTGTATATCATTAAGTGTTTTATTTATTATTTCTATTATATTATCAGTTATATTACATACGATTTTTTCTAATGTATCTCTTCTTACTAAAGTTATTTTTCCGTTTTTTAAGTCTCTTTCACCTAATTCTATACGTATAGGATAACCATTTACTTCTGCTTCAGCAAATTTATATCCAGGTGTTTTTGAGGTGTTATCTACTATATAAGTAATACCATTTAAGTTAAGTTTTTCTTCTAATTCTTTTAATTCTTCGCTTACATTTCCAATAGGTATAATATCTATTTTTACTGGAGCTATTTTAGGTGGTAAAACAAGGCCAGAATCATCCGCGTGTACCATTATTAAAGCACCAATTGTACGAGTAGTTAAACCCCAAGATGTTTGATAAACATAATCTTGTTTATTTTCTCTATTTAAATATTTTATATCATAAGCTTTACTAAATTTTTGGCCAAAATAATGACTAGTCGCACTTTGTAAACATACACCATTATACATTAAAGCTTCAATTGTTAATGTGTATTCTGCTCCAGCAAACTTCTCTTTTTCAGTTTTTCTACCACTTATAACTGGAATTGCTAATACTTCTTCATAAAATTTCTTATATATATTTAGCATATCTTGAGTTTCTTTTTCTGCTTCAGTGCTAGTCTCGTGTATTGTATGTCCTTCTTGCCATAAGAACTCTCTACTTCTTAAAAAAGGCCTAGTTTCTTTTTCCCAACGCATTACATTGCACCATTGATTATATTTAATAGGTAAATCTCTATATGACTTTACTATTTGACTATAATAACTACTAAATAAAGTCTCACTTGTTGGCCTTACACACATCCTTTCTTCTAATTCTTTTTCTCCACCTTTAGTAACCCAGGCTACTTCAGGGGCAAAACCATTAATAAGTTCTCCCTCTTTTTTCATAAGATTTTCTGGTATTAAAAGTGGTAAATACACATTTTCGTGTCCAGTTTTTTTAAATTCTTTATTTAACTCTTCTTGTATTTTTTCCCAAATAGCATACCCCTTTGGTAATATTACCATACATCCTTTTACAGATGAATAATCAGCAAGTTTTGAAACTTTTACTATATCAGTATACCATTTAGCAAAATCAACATCTCTTTTAGTAATTTTTTCGTTCATTTTTAATTCACCTACATTTCAAATCTAATTCTAACACTACCATATACAAAACTCAATCTTATTTAATCAATTTAAGTTTAGGTTTAACTAAATCACTAAAAAATGGATATTTTTCAATTTCAAAATTTGGTGATTTACTTATAAATTTTATAGAGTCAATTTCTTCATTTGTAAGGGGTGTACTTAATTCGTCTGTATACCAGTCTTTACTAAAAATAATACTTTTATTTAAAATTTCCTCTATATAAAAATTCACTTCTTCTTTAACTATTGTCATACTTACACTTTCACTATTATAAAGTAAAGACTCAATATCATTATTTGCATTAAAATACATAATGTCATATAAATATTTATACTTTAAAAATATTCTTACATAATCATATTTACTTAAAACAATGCCATTTTTGAGTCTTCTAAAATTACCTATTATTTCTATATATCTAGTATCATTTAAAGTTCTACTTTCCTTTAAAACCTCTTCTGGGCCTATAATATCTAAAGTATCATAAAAAATGCCAAAATTTAATATTTTAGAACATATAATAGATTTCATACCAATAGTTGAAAAGTCTAACTTATATGGTAATTCTATATAATATTTTATTTCATTTTCTTTATAATTTATTATTCTATTTATTAAAATTAAAATCTCATCCCAATTATCTTCTTCTATATTTTGCCTTAATTCATAAATGTTAATTCTTCCTAAAATATAATCTTCTATAAAATGATATATATAATTATATTTAGGATTATATAACCTAAAAATATCAAGTTTTCTTAAATATTCTTCCATACAACCACCAAAAATTATACATTATTATAATTCATTTTATGAATTTTTCAATAGAAAAAGAAAAAATCCTAATTAAAAGGATTTAATAATCAAAATGGTCGGAAAGACAGGATTTGAACCTGCAACCACTCGGTCCCAAACCGAGTGCTCTACCAAGTTGAGCCACTTTCCGTTAATGACAATATACATTTTAGCATATTTAATTTATTAATGCAACACAAAAATTGCAATTTACAGGATAAATTCACGAAATCGTAAAAAAACAATATTAGTTATAAAGAGTATCAATAATATTAACAATGTTTTTTTC
>CANRKW010000115.1 GCA_947631345.1 uncultured Bacilli bacterium
CTCATCTACTAGCTTAAGTGCTGGTTTAGGTTTTGCTTTTGCAAGAGATTTAGACAAAAAAAACAACAATGTAATAGCTGTGATAGGAGACGGATCTATTACTAATGGACTATGCTATGAAGCCTTAAATCAAATAGGTTCAACAAAAACAAAACTAATAATAATACTAAATGACAATAATATGAGTATATCTAAAAATGTAGGTGCAATACATAATTATTTAGATAGAATAAGACTTAATAATGAATATGAAAATGCTAAAAATAAAACAAAAAGAATATTAAGTAAAATTCCTATAATTGGTTCTTTTATATATTACATAATTAAAGGTATAAAATCGGGTATAAAAAAACTATATGTAAAAGATGGTCTTATATTTGAAGAACTAGGGCTTGACTATTATGGGCCTATAAACGGGCATGATTTTGATGAATTAATTAATTACTTAACACTTGCTAAAAAAAGTAAAAATCCAGTTATAATACACGTTATAACAGAAAAAGGAAAAGGATACAAATATGCTTTAGAAGACAAATTAGGTAACTGGCATGGAGTCGGGCCTTTTAATAAAGAGACTGGCGAATTTTTAAACAAAAGTGAAGGCTTAACAAGTTGGAGCGAAATAATAAGTGACTCAATTATAAGACTTATGAATAAAGATATAGTAGTTATAACACCCGCGATGAGTGTAGGAAGTAAACTAACTAAATTCTCACAAATGTACAAAAATAACTTTATTGATGTCGGTATGGCTGAAGAACACGCCTTAATATTTGCAAATGCTCTTGCAGTAGAAAATAAAATACCAATAACATTAATATACTCTAGTTTCTTACAAAGAGGATATGATGAAATAGTTCACGACATAGCAAGAATGAACACTCACGTAATTGTTGGAATAGATAGATGTGGAATAGTAGGAGAAGATGGAGAAACACATCAAGGTGTATTTGATTTAACATTTTTACTACCAATACCTAATATAATAATTGCATCTCCAAAAAATAGCATAGAAGCAACTAATTTATTACAAACAGCTATAAAAAATAAATCTCCATTTTTTATAAGATATTCTAAAAAGAAAATAAAATACGAACAAGATGTAGTTAAAGAAATACCTATAGGAACTTGGGAACAAATAAGAAAAGGAAATTCTGCTACATTAATTACATATGGAGATTTTCTTAATGAAATAGAAGATATAATAGATAAACTAAATAAAGAAAACATCAAAATAGAATTAGTAAATGCAAGATTCTTAAAACCATTAGATATGGAATATCTAAAAAAAATAGACAAAAAGAACAAGAAAGTCTTTGTATATGAAGAAAGTATGAGGGTGGGATCTTTAGGAAGTGTACTTAGCACTATATTAAAAAGTGAAGTCATAATATATGGAATAAATGATGAGTTTGTTTTACAAGGAAAAAGAGAAGAAATACTAAAAAAACTAGAATTAGATAAAGATTCTATATATAAAAAGATAAAACAAGAATTAAGAGGTAAATAATGTTAGAATATGAAAATATGTTATATGAAAAAGGAATAGAATTAATAGCTGGAATAGATGAAGTAGGGCGTGGTCCATTATTTGGTCCCGTTGTCGCATGTGCGGTCATTTTACCTAAAAATTACTATAATAAAGATATAAAAGATTCTAAAAAACTAACAGAAAAGAAAAGAGAAGAATTATATGATATCATATTAAGAGATGCAATAAGTGTAGGAATAGGCATAAAAGATGAAAAAGTAATAGATGAAGTAAATATATTAGAAGCAACTAAATTAGCAATGAAAGAAGCAGTTTCTAATTTAAAAGTAAAACCTGAATACTTACTAATAGATGCAGTAAAACTAGACATTGATATTCCACAGATGCCTATAATAAAAGGAGATGCATTAAGTGAATCCATTGCCTCAGCTTCAATAGTAGCCAAAGTATATAGAGATAGACTAATAAAAGAATACTCTAAAATATATAAAGAATACGACTTAGAAAACAATAAAGGATATGGTACTAAAAAACATATAGAAGCAATAAAAAAATATGGAATAACACCACATCACAGAAAAACATTTAAACCAGTAAGTGATTATATATTAGTAAAATAATGAAAATTTAGTGAATTATTTGTATTTTAATAAAAAATTTAGTACAATGTCTATGGAGGTATGTATGAAAAACAAAGATGAAGTTTTAAAAATAGGTGTAGGAAGTTTAGTTGGACTTATAATAGGTATACTAATAATGCTTATGTTTTATCCAGAAAGAATAGCAGAACTTAAAAACAAAGAAGAAGTTGCAATATCTTTAGATAACAAAAAAATAACAGCAGATGACTTATATAATACTTTAAAAGAAAGATATTCTACTAATGCAATGGTAGAATTAATAGATAAAACTATATTAGAAAGTAGATACACATTAACTGATGAAGATTATTCTAATATAGATAAAGATGCCCAAAGTTATTTTGACTATTACAAACAAGTATATAGTATGTCTGAAAGTGATTTCTTAAGTCAAAATGGTTTTGAATCTAGAGAAGAATTTACAAAAGTATTAGAATTAGATTACTTAAGAAAAAAATACTATGATGAATATATAAATAATACTATGACTAATGAGGAAATACAAAATTATTATGATAATAAAGTATATGCACCTTTTAAAGTTGAACATATGTTATTTAAAACTGAAGATGTAGAAAATGCTGAAAGTTTAGCAAATGAAGTAATAAATAAATTAAATAATGGAGAAAGTTGGGAACAAGTAAAAAGTGAATACTCTAATGCAGTAGTAGAAAACTTTGATGTTGAATTTGACTCTAATTTAGAAAGTGCATTTAAAAGTTCTGCTGAAAACTTAAAAGATGGAGAATATACTAAAAGTCCAGTACAAACATCATATGGATATCATATAATATATAGAATAAGTACAAGTGAAAAACCTACAATAGAAACTATGGATAATAGAATAAGAACTAGTATAAAAGCTGAAAAAGAAGCAAATAATGAAAATCTATATGTAGAAACATTATTTAAAATGAGAGAACAAGCTGGATTAGATATAAAAGATACAGTATTAAAGAAATTATACGAAACTTATAAAAAATCTACTTTAAGTGAATAGAAATAGTGATATTTCTATTTTTCTATAATGAATATAAATAAAAATAGTAACTTTTCATTGACAAGAAAAGTCATAAGATATAAAATAAATATGTAGAGTAAAAAAGAAAAATAAATAAAAAATCTACATATAAGGAGAATATGAAAGTATGAAATTAACTCTTTTCGGTGTACAAT
>CANRKW010000116.1 GCA_947631345.1 uncultured Bacilli bacterium
GGCAGGTGCTCTAGCCAACTGAGCTAATTCCCCATAAATGGTAGGCGCTTGTTAAATCAAGCAATATGAGTGTACCATAAAAATAAGATTATAGTCAATATTATTTTACAAGTTTTTTAATATTTTTGACTTTTGAGACTTTTTATGGTACAATATTTAGCTATGAAAGGGGAGATATTATGTTTTTAGGTACATTTGATATAGATGTTGATAAAGTATCAAGAATTATTATACCAAAAAGAATATTTAATGAAAGTAATGATAATAGTTTTGCAGTTACAGTTATTGATAAAGATTATTATGTGTTTTTTCCTAAAAAAGATTGGAAACCAGAAAATCTATTAATAGGTTATAATATTAATCCAGAAAAAATACAAACTTATATAAATTACATATTAGCACATACTTATATTTTTACTTTAGATAGTCAAAGAAGAGTTAATTT
This sequence comes from uncultured Bacilli bacterium, assembly GCA_947631345.1. Next base: position 446 of record CANRKW010000116.1, read on the forward strand.
ATCAATAGTAGGTAAACCTTCTTTCACACATGGTGTTGTAATTGGAAGAGGAAGTTACTTTATTTTTGTCAATAAAGAATTATTTTTAGATAAAAGTGGTACTAAAGAATTTAGTGAATTTTTAAAAACAGAAGAAGGAAAAGATTACAAGAAAAAATTGCTTGGAAATTCTTAGTGTGGTAAAATTAACTTATGAAGAAGAATTTTAGAAAAGAACTTATTGAAAATAATAGAAATTTTAAAGAAATATTTAATACTTTATATAACAATAATGAAATATATGAATTTACAAATGATTTTATATCTCTTATAAATAGAGATAAAACACCTATTATTATTAATCACACACCTTATGCTTTTAAAGATTTATTTCATTTAGATTTAACCATAGGTAATTGTGAAAAGTGTAGTAAACATTTAGTTATGCTTTTAGATAAATTCCATATATATAGTGAAGCAGTAAAATGCATTAACAATAATTTTATTGGCACGGTTGGTTCTAGTTATGGAGGACACTGGTATGTAGTTTTTAACAAAAATGGAGAAAATATATGTATAGATACGTCACTTCATATAATGGGAAGTATAGAAGCATTTAAAAAACTCGGACATATCGATATAAAGAAATTAGATATAGACACTATTTTTAAAGAAAATCCAGAATTAATTGATATATATGAAAATATGATAATCAATAAAACTGGATTATAGTTCATTTACTAAAATTATGTTTTTAAAGTGTATTCTAGTATTATTTATTAGAATATATTTTTCTATTGTATTTATTTTTTCTATTTTACCATGAGTTATATAAAATGAACCATTTTTATAGTGTTTTACCTCTAAATTAGTTTCTTCTTTTATACTTTTAGTAATTAAGTAATTTATCTCATTTATTCTATCTATCATTAATATAGGTTTTTCTTTTTTTTCTTTTCTTTTTTCTAACTCTTTAATATCATTAGAATTTAATAATGAATTAAAAGGTTTCCATTTAATCATACCTCTCATTTTTCTTCTCCTTTATTATGTCCACCAATTGTATTGTTTCTTTTTTTAATCGTGCTATCAGTCATTAAACTAGAAGCTTTTAATATAGTATTATTTCCAAATTTTTTAGATAATTCATCTATTATATTATTTAAAGAATTTTCTTTTTCTAAAGTGCTTTCATCTTGAAATAAATTTAATTGAGTATAATTATTATTAGTTAAATCACTTAAAGAAATAGATATTTTTCTTATAGGTAAGTCTTCTATATAATTATTAAATATATTTATACATACTTCATATATTTTATTTTCATCATTTGTTTTTTCACTTAATTTTCTTGAGTGATAAAATGAATCATTTATAGTTTTAGAATAACTTATTCCAAAATGTACTTTGCCACATACTTTTTTGTTTTCTCTTAATCTTTTAGAAAGAGTACTACACATTTCTTTAATTATTAAAGGAGTATTAAGTATAGTATAGTCTTTAAAAAGAACTTGGCTTAGTGAATATGATTTATTGTTAGTTTCATATTTATCATTTTTAATATTACTTGTGTCAATCCCGTTCGCGTGTAAATATAACTCTTCTCCAAGTATTCCAAACCTTTTCTTGTAAAAAGACATCGGGTATTTATTTATGTCTCCTACCTTTTTAATACCTAAATTATTTAGTGTTTTCATAGTTTTAGAACCAATTCCCCACATTTTATCAAGAGGAGTAATTTCCCATAATTTAGTTTTAACGTCTTCGTATGTCCATTTAGCAATAAAGTCCTTACTTGTTTTTGATTCAATATCAAGCGCGACTTTTGCTAAAAGCAAATTAGGGCCTATTCCACAAGTAGAAGGAATTTTAGTTTTCTCTTTAATTTCTTCCATTATTTTCTTTGCTAAAGATATGTCATCCATTTTATATAACTTTAAATAATCAGTTACATCTAAAAAAGCTTCATCTATAGAATATACATGTAAGTCTTCACTAGATATATAATTTAAAAATATATTCATTATTTCTTTACTTTTTCTAATATATAAATTCATCCTAGGTTTTGCTATTATATACTTTATATTTTTAGGTATTTCATAAATTCTTCCTCGAGAAGGAACACCTAGGCTTTTTAAAGCCGGACTAACTGCAAGAGTAATTGCCCCATTTCCTCTTTCAGGATCTGCTACAACCAAATTCACACGAAACGGATCTAAATTTCTTTCTGCACATTCACAAGAAGCAAAGAAACTTTTCATATCAATACATAATATATGTCTTTCTTCCATATAAATCACTCCTTTGTTCGTTATAAGTATACCATATTTTGTTTGTGATTTAAATGGTAATATTATACAAATATTTTTCATATAATAAAATAGGTGAAGAAAAATGAATAATAGACTACCTAATGTATTTAGAAATAGAAAAGTAGGTGTTGTTAGAAATAATAAAGAAGTATTTTATTCTAAAGAAGAAAAGAAAGAACTTCCTAAAGAAGATGATAAAATACAAAAAATAATAATTAGAAAAAAGATAAATGATATATTTAATAGTAGGAATTTTATTTATAAAGCAAAAGTTATTATAACTACTAAAGAAAAAGATATGTTAGTAGAAATAATACATAAAAACAATAGTGCTCTTCTAACTTTAAATAATGAAAGTATACCAATTGATGATATTTTAGATATAAAATTAGCAAAGTAAAAAATATGACTTAAAATGACTTGAAAAAGATAAAAAAATATAGTAATATAAATATGTAGAGTAAAAAAAGAAAAATAAATAAAAAATCTACATATAAGGAGAATATGAAAGTATGAAATTAACTCTTTTCGGTGTACAATTTTTGATACCCGGGGGG
>CANRKW010000117.1 GCA_947631345.1 uncultured Bacilli bacterium
AAACTTGTTATTTTTACATTTACTAATGTTACACCTTCACTTACTGTTACATTTTTTCCATTTATTTGTTCACTTCCACCAGTTGTTGTTACTTCTATTCCATATACTAACTTACTTATCATCATTTCAGTTGCTTTATAGTTTTCACTTGTAACAACAAAGGATGCATAACTTAAACCAGTTACTAAACTTAATAATAAACAAGTTATAACAAACATTTTCTTCTTCATAATACTTCAATCCCTCTCAAAATAAATTATCTATTCTTTATAATTTAATTTTATTACTTTTATATTATTGTTGTCAACAACTTTTTATTATATATTTTGATATATTCATTTATATAAAGAGATTTAATTTGTGTAAATATAAAAAATAACTTTTACAATTAGTTGTTTTTTATGTATAGATTATTTATTATTGCATATAATACTATTGCAAGTATATTGCAAATATATTGCACTTGACTTTTTTAATTAAATTATAGTATTATTATTAGCGAGGAGGGATATTTTATGAATACTACATCTAATACAACCAATATGACTATTAGAATAGACAAAGAACTAAAAAAGAGTGTAGATATTCTATTTAAAAATTTAGGTACTAATACTAATTCTGCTATCAATATGTTTTTAAGACAATGTGATAGAGAACAAGGGTTAGTTTTCACGCCTACTATGGCACCAACACCTAGCAAAGAGTTATTAGCGTCTTTACAAGAAATAGAAGATTATAAAAACGGAAAGGTTCAACTTCCTACTTTTGATACTACAAAGGAATTGTTTGAGTATTTAGATAACTAATGTATAAAGTAGTATTATCTTCCAATTTTAAAAAACAATATAAGAAAGTTGGAAAACAAGGAAAAGATTTAAAAAAATTAAAAGTAGTTATTGATAAACTAGCAAATAAAGAAGTTTTAGACACAAAATATAGAGATCATAATTTAATAAATGATAAATATTATAAAAATTGTAGAGAGTGTCATATAGAGTCCGACTGGTTATTAGTTTATCAGTACGAAGATGACAAAATCTTTTATTAGTCACAACTGGTAGTCATAGCGAGATATTTAACAAATAGAGGTTTAAGAAAAAGTAGACAAAATTAAAACTGATATTTAGAATTAGGTTCTAGTTATCAGTTTTTTATGTTTTTTATAAAAAAGTTGCAAATATAGGTTATCATTAACCCTATATTTTTATTCTTTTCTTCATTTAATTATTCGCCTCATATTGGCTAAAAAGAGCGTAGTTTTGTTATTCCTAATTTTCCACAGGCATTTACATTTCCATCATAGAAAGGATGTATTGATTCAAATTAAAAATGCATTATAGCTAATTTAATTAACGGATCAACATCATCATCAATATTATTTATATATATTTCTAAATTATTTAAGTAATCAATTATTTCGTTATATGTTTGTGGTGGTGTATATATAATCTCATTAGTAGCTGTATTTTTAATAACTGTTCCAGGAATTTTTCTAAATCCAGCATTATATTGATATTTAATTATACTTTTAGAGCAATTTTATAGTATGATGTTATGACAAATCTCTATATATTTAAGTGTTGTTTCTTCTTATACAGAAAAAAATATAATTTCTTTCCTGTATTCTATAAATACCAGAAGTATTTTCCTATATTTGCATCTACCTATTTTTTCACTATATAAAAAGTCTACTAATATATCTTTGTACATTTTTATATTCCACTTTTTGTAATTCTTATAGTATCATTAACATATTTTTTTCTTCTTCAATTGAATACATTTTTTATATTTATAACTAATTAAAATTTTTAATTTATTTACTCTTTTTTACTGTCTTTTGAAATATTTTTTAATTTGTCTTTTACTGACTGTGCTATATTATTCATAATACAAGCCACCTATTATTTCCATTACTTTATCATTTATTTTCATTTTCTAGAATATTTAGTTAATTTAACTAAATCTTTATCAGGACTTTTTATATATTCTCTAATTGATTTTTTTACTTGCTCTGGATCCATTCTTCCTTTTGATTTTATAATATCACAGATGCATCTTTCTTTATCATAAACTCTTACTTTATTTCCACTTGGTGTTTTTACTTCAACTACACCCATTTCATATATATCATCTGAAACATAAAAGACATTACATTTTTCATTTACAGTATTAACGTGATAACTTTGCGGAACAGTTACAGTAAAACTATATGGAAATTCTTCAGTCATATCATAAAAATATAAAGCATTCATATGTGAAAAAATAGCCTTTTTATATTTTTGTTGAAATGAAAAATAACTATCTTCTAAAATATTAGGAGAAATATAAATGCCTCTTGAAAGTTTTTCTATCTCATTATTTTTTTTCATAATAGATAAATATTGTCTATTTATATTTAATGGTTCGATCATTCTTGTAGAAATCATCCCACCATTTTCTTCCATTATTTGTTTTATAGCATAAGTAAATATTTTAGTTTGTTCATTTGGATATTTTTCTATTTGTTCTTTAACTACATTAGACATTTTTTTAATACTTTTTAATTCATAACTTGAAGATTTATTTAGTTCTTTTTTTATTAAATTCATAGGTTTTCTTATTCTATTAATAGCATCTACATAATTTTTAATAACTTCATTATTAATTTTTTCCATACTAAATTCCTCCTTTAACAATTACACTGAAATTATACTATTTTTCAGTTTATTTGTCATACGTAAAAAAGATAACCTATTTAATGCCACAATTTATCTTTAAATAATTTTCTCTCTAAATATTTTAAACAAATTTTGCCACTGGTGGCAAAATTTGTTTTTTAATCATTTCTGTTTCTTTTATCATCATCTGATAACTTTTTTATATACAAATTCAATTCTTCTTCAGTAAGTAATTTTTCCATTATTTCTTTTGGAATTGCATTTTTCACTTTATATGATGCTACTCCTATTGGTGCATTTACTTTCTTTAAAGACCAATCTACTGTTAACTTATCTTTATCTTCACAAAGCAATAATCCTATTGTATCATTATCAGTTTCTTTTTTTAGTGTTTCATCTACTGCTGTAACATAAAATCCTAGCTGTCCAATAAATTCAGGCTTAAATTCGGTATTTTTTAATTCTACTACTACAAAACATCTCAAATCTAAATGATAAAACAATAAATCAATGAAATGTGAATATTCACATTTTCCAGATAAAGTGAACTTTAATGAAATGTGAACTAAACACTAGATACATTATAATACCTAGTGTTTTTTAATACAAG
>CANRKW010000118.1 GCA_947631345.1 uncultured Bacilli bacterium
CTTCAATTCTTATTATTACATCTTTAATATTTATGTTAGTACCAATTTTAAATAGTAGTTTCTTCTTATTTACTACCACCTATTATGCTAGATGGTTCTTTATGCCAATACTTATACTTACTTTAATGAGTATAAAATCAATAGAAGAAAACTATAAGCCTAATATAGGTATAATTATTTCATTAATATCAATTACTTTATTTATAATTATATTATTTTTATATAATAAAGTAATAATGAATGTAATATTTAATATGAATCACTTTTTAATAATTATTATATTAACTTACTTAAATGTATTTATAACTTATTTTATATCTAAAACAAAAAAGAAAAAAATACTTTATTATATATTATCTATATTTATATTTATAACTATTTATGGAAATTTCAATACTTATTTATATAGAGGAAAATACTATAATACGGATTACTATAATTCATATTTTAAAGAAAATGAATCTTTTCAAAAATACAAAAATTCTAGATTTAACAGTACTTCTTCATGTGAATTTAATATAGGTTATATTAATAAAATACAAAATCTAAAAGTATTTAATTCTAATATTTCAGGTGGTGCTTTTAAGTTTTATAATAGCCTTAATCTTACAAGAAATGTACAAACTATAATACCTGTTTTAGATAAAGACTTAAATGACTTTTTAAGTATAGAATATATAATTAGTTGTAATGAAGAAGAAGTAGAAAACTATTCTTATATAGAAACAATAGATAACAATAAAATATATAAAAATAATGAATATTTACCAATTGGTTTTGTTTTAAATGATTATATTTTAGATAGTGTTTTTATGAATTTATCTTATATAGATAAAATAAAAGTATTAAAAGAAAAAATAGTAATAGATGAAACTAATTTAGAAAAATATAAGTATTTATTTAATAATGAAAAATTAAACTATAAAGTAAGTGATATTTTATTTACTAAAGACGGTTTAAAATTAAATGTAGAAACAAATTTAGATGGAATAAGTGTATTACAAATTCCTTATGATAAAGGTTTTAAAGTTTATTTAAATAAAAAAGAAGTTACACCAATAGAAATAGATAATGGTCTTATGGGTATTAAAGTAAATAAAGGTGATAATTTAATAGAACTAAAATATATGCCTAAGGGTTTAAAAATAGGTATTATTATTTCACTAATATCTGGTATAATATATATAGTTTATATACTTATAAATAAAAAAGGAAGTGATTTAATTTGAAAGATGTACTATTTTTAGTAGTCCCATGTTTTAATGAAGAAGAAGTATTACCTCTTACTACTAAAGAATTAAAAGAAAAGTTAGAATATTTAATTAAAATAAAAAAAATATCTAATAAAAGTAAAGTTTTATATGTAAATGATGGTTCAACTGATAAAACTTGGGAATTAATAAAAGAAATAAGCAAAAAAGATAAGTTATTTACAGGTATTTCATTATCAAGAAATAAAGGACATCAAAATGCTTTACTAGCAGGACTACTGACTGCAAAAAATTATGCCGATATAGTAATTAGTATGGATGCAGATTTACAAGATGATACAAATGCTATAGAAAAAATGATAGATAAATATAAAAGTGGTAATGAAATAGTATATGGTGTTAGAAGTGATAGAAAAAAAGACACTTGGTTTAAAAGAACAACAGCCCAAATGTTTTACAAATTTATGAAATTAATGGGTGTAGAAGTAATATATAATCATGCAGACTTTAGATTAACAAGTAAAAAAGTATTAGAAGGATTAAGTGATTATAATGAAACTAATCTATTTTTAAGAGGTATGTTTCCTTTAATTGGTTACAAAAGTGCCTGTGTTTATTATGAAAGAAAACAAAGGGCTAAAGGAGTTTCAAAGTACCCACTTAAAAAAATGTTAAACTTTGCTTGGGATGGTATAACTTCATTTAGTATAAAGCCAATAAGAATGGTACTTGTACTTGGTGTATTAATATTTATATTAAGTTTAATTATGTTAATTTATAGTTTAGTAGTTAAAATTCTTGGTAAAACAGTAGATGGCTGGACATTTATTGTATGTTCCATCTGGCTAGTTTCAGGCCTACAAATGTTATCACTAGGAATAATTGGAGAATACATTGGAAAAATATATAAAGAAACAAAACATAGACCAAGATATGTTATAGAAGAAAGTTTATTATAGGTGTTTTATGAAAGATTTAGTAAGTATAATAATTCCAGTACACAATTCTAGTAAATATTTAAGAAAATGTTTAAACAGTATTCTCAGTCAAACATATAAAAACTTAGAAATAATTACAGTAGAAAATGGAAGTACTGATAATAGTTTAGAAATATTAAAAGAATATAAGGGTAAAATAAAAATAGAAGTATTAAAAAAAGGTAACATTGGCCTTGCTAGAAACAAAGGAATAGATAAAAGTACTGGTGAATATTTAGTATTTATAGATAGTGATGATGAAATAAACGAGTATTTTATTGAAAAAATGTTAAACAAACTAAAAGAAACAAAAACAGATTTAGTAACTTGTGATATGTTAAATAAATATGAAATAAAAAATAAAGAAGAAATTGATACAATGTACCCAAGTAGTACTACATCACTAAAAGAAATAAAAAAACACTTAGAAGACTTTAACTATGGACCTATAAATAAGTTATATAAAAGCAAAATAATAAAAGGTAATAATATAAAATACCCTGAAGGTATAAAATATGAAGATGTTCCATTTGTACTTAAATATGTTTTATCTTCTAAAAATGGAATATCTAAAGTAAATGAACCACTTTATTATTATTTAATTCATAAAGAAAGTGAACAAAGAACTAATGATAAAAGAATATTTGATATTATAAATATAATGGACATATGCTTAAGTTTTGATGTAAAAGAAGAACTAACTAATTTATATGTAAAAATACTTACAACATATTCACTAAAAACAAGATATATAACTGATAAAAATGTACGTTTTACTTTCATAAATAATGCTTATTCTAAACTTAAAAAAAATTACCCAAATTGGAAAAAATGTAATTATATAACTAAGAGAAATATATTTAAAAAAATAATTATAAAACATAAATTATTAGTTAAAATATATACAAGTATTTATAATTTAATAATTGTAAGATAAATCTAAAAATTAGTA
>CANRKW010000119.1 GCA_947631345.1 uncultured Bacilli bacterium
CTATTTGTTACAGAAGCCTCTGTTCCTGGAAGTCCTGTTGTAGTAGTACCCACAGTTATAGTAGGTATTGTAGGTGCAGTAGGAGCAGTTGGTGTTGTTACACTTCCTACACAACAACATCCAGTTATTATATTATTTCTATTAAATTCCTCTATTTTACATAAAGCTCTTTGATATGAGTTCATTTTTATCTCCTTTCATTTTATTTTATGAAAGTCTTTCTTATTTGTTTATTACTTATGCACATAATTTTTTAATGCTTAAAAAACAGAGAAAAACAAACCTTATAAATGGTCTGTTTATTATTTTATTAAATCTCTTTTATTTATTATTAATTGCGTCTATTGGATTCATTTTAGCAATTTTATATATAGATATAAATGAAGTTATAAATACTACTAAAATAACTGTTATAATTAAGTAAATAATAGTATCTATATTAAATACAACTGGTTCAATTTGACTAAATAAATTTCTACTTACATAAATATTTGCAAATTTAATAAATAATATTTCAAGTATACTAGATAAAATCAATGAAATAATTCCTATAACAAAACTTTCTAAAAAGAATATTTTAAATATATCACTTTTTCTTGAACCTAAACTTCTTAGTATTCCTATTTTCTTTTTATTTTGATTTATACTTGTACTTATATAATTCATAAATAATACTATACTAAATATTAAAAATATAATACTTGCCCATATCATAATTGGTTTTACTTTTTTTATAGTTTTATTTACACTTTGTATACTATCTGTATATATTGTACTTGATACATAATCTTTATTATTAGTAGAAAATGTATTAAATATTTTAACAAGTTCATTTTGTTTTTCTTCTTTTATTAGTAAACTTGATATAATTACATTAGGATATATATAATCTTTTATAGAATCTTTACCAACATATATAAACATATCATCTAATGCAATTCCTTTTATTTTATAATTACTAGTAAATTTACTTTCATCTCTAGTTCTTAGTTCTAATGTGATTTCACTTCCAATAAAATGATATTCTCTTTCTATTTCTTCTAAAGCATACACATATATATCGTGATAATTATTTATTTCATAACTAGAAAAATCATTTTTATATTCTTCACTTATTCTTTTAACTATTTCTGTATATTTTTTATTAGTTATTGAATCAATTAGGCTAGCATTAATTATTATTTCATCTTCATTTAAAGATTCAAAGTCTTTTAAATGTATAAATTCATTTCCATCATAACAACTATCTGTAATACCTAAATCTATTGGAACTTCACCAGTATAGTTACTAATTGCACTACCATTTTCGTATTTTTCATTATTATATAAATATCTTATTAAATATCTATCATTATCTAATAAAGTATTTTCTTCTAATTTAATATTATTTAAAAACTGGTCACTTGTTACAAAATAGTTTAACCACTCGTCACTTTTTTTATTTAGTTTGGAATATAAATTACTAAGAGTTTTATCATCTTCAATATCCAAATATGTAAGATTTTTATATTTATCATATTGAGTTAAATCATCATTTATTATACCGCTTATTTTAACTCTTTTATTACCAAATATATAATTTTTATCACTATTAATTATTTCTTCATAACTATTAGGTTTATATAATTCAATAATTGATCCTTTATTTATATCATACCCTTCTACATTTATTCCATAATGTATTATATAATCAGCAAATAATTTATGAATTAATATTTCATTATTTTTAGGAATACTACCTATTATATCTAATTCATTTAATTCGCTACTTGGCATTTCTATTATGTACTGATTTTTATCAGTTATCAAATCATAGTATAAATAAGTTTCACTTTCTTCTAACTCACCTAGTGTTAATTGTAATCCAGAATTATTACTTGAAAGAATCATTTTTTTACTATAGGGATGTGTTGTTAATGAATCAATATTTCTTAAGTCTTCATCTTTAAAATAAGATATAAAATATTTTTCATTTTGAATTTTTCCATCTATAGTTTTCTTTATTGTTACATTAGATTCATTATTTTTTACCATAACTTTAGCGTGTGCTAAAGAGGTATCATAATTTGTTAAAGACATAGCAAGAGCAAAAGTAGATAAAGCAAATGTTACTAGAAATGTAGTAATTATTAATTTACCTTTTTTTATTTTTAAGTTTTTTAGTGCCAATTTGATAGAGACTGGTAGTGGTAATTTAGTTTTCTTTAAGTCAAGAGTACTATTTATAATTTCATAATCATTATATACTTCATCTTTTAATACACTTCCATCTTTTAATTCTATTATTCTATCAGCATAGTCAAGTGCCATGTTGACATCATGAGTTACAACTATTACAAGTTTATTTAAAGATATTGTTTTTAATATTTTAATTATTTCTGCAGTTGTATTTGTATCTAAATTTCCAGTAGGTTCATCTGCTAAAATGATATTAGGATTTTTAACTAAAGCTCTTGCTATTCCAACTCTCGCTTTTTCTCCTCCTGATAATTCATTTATTTTTCTTGTTCCTTTTCCACTTATTCCAACTACATCTAATAATTTATCTATTACATCTTTTTTTACTTTTGCTTTTTTTAAATTAGCAGAGAGTTCTATATTACTATAAACATCAAAATCTTCAAGTAAATTAAATTCTTGAAATATACTACCTATATAATGACTTCTATATGAATCTATTTCTTTTTCTTTTAATTTACTTAAATTTTTCCCATTTATTATTATTTCTCCACTTGTTGGCTTATCTAATGTTCCAAGTAAATTTAATAAAGTAGATTTTCCGCTTCCACTTTTACCTACTATAAATACTAGGCCTTTGTCTTTAAAAGTTAAGTTAATATTTTTAAGTCCTACACTTTCACCATTTTTAAATGGACGATAAATTTTACTTACATTTTTTAATTCTATCATTTTGACTCCTTTATTATAATTAACATTATATCAGAAAATAAAGAATAATTATAGTCTTAAATAATTGCTTTCAATAATATATATTTATTACTAATGAAAAAACTAGGTTTTACCTAATAATTTTACTAAAATTAAACATTATGGTTTACTTTCTAATAGAAATAAAAAGAACAATATAAAATTATG
>CANRKW010000120.1 GCA_947631345.1 uncultured Bacilli bacterium
CCTGTTTCCTCGTCACAACCTGCATATAAATTTCTACTATTACAATTATTTTTATCTGCTTGGTCGTTTGATATAAATGTAGTTTGTAAATCATATCCTGCTGCAATTGTAGGATCTACAATTACTGGATATTCTCTATCAATACTCATTAACCAGTTTTTATCTAGCATAATTGTTAATAAGTAAATATTATTTTCTTTTCTTAACTCATATTTTATATCATCATTTATAGACTTTTTATTGTCTATCATATATAGCTTTTCTATTATGAATATAGTTTTATTATCATATTCTGCTTTTAAAATATTATTATCTACTTTTAAATCTAAGTCAGTATCGATTAGAAAATCTAATTTATCTAGTAATTTTTCTCTATTATTTATTATAATACTTTCCTTTAATTTTGAAGAATAGACTTTATAATTTATGTCTATATCATTAATTGTGTTTTTATATTTGATAGTATCATTTTCTCTTATCATATTAAGATTATCCATATTTTTTATGTACATTTTTAAATAATGGTTATCCTTATTAACTGATACTAATTCACTATTATTTTTATCAAATTTAACTTTAAAATCATTATATTTATTTTCATAATATTTACCATTATCTATCAGTGTGTTATCAATTTCCCTATAAACACCATTATTTAGGTAATGAACATCGTTAGGATAAACATATGCTGTTATAGTTTTATCTTCATTTAAAAAATATTTTTCTTTTCTTTTTCTTAATGCTTTTAATTCGATCATTTTATTATTTCCTCTCTTAATCTTTATAAAAAGAATAGCACATTTTAAGTTATGCTATTCTACTCTTTGCCATACATAAACTGTTAAATATGGTGGCATAATACTAATTGATTTTCCATTTCCAACAGTATTTGTATCTGCTTCATCGGTATTAATTGTATGAGTATGTCCTCCACTTGATAAAAGTGAACTTGAATAAACTGGATCTCCATCAATTATATTTGTAGCCATACAGTATTTATCTGTAAAATTACCATCAGATCTTGACCAATATCCTTGTTGATTATGTGTATGTTCGCCAGCATAGTTACTTGAACCACTTAAAGAAGGAATCCTATGACTATGCGATGGTATATTATCAACGCTTAAAGTTGTTTCTTCAGCTCCTCCTGTTAGTCCTCCTTCTCTAAGGTCGCCTGCAGCTAATAAAAATCTATCTTTTATCGGTTCCCAACGTCCTTTAAATGTACCATTTGGATTAATATATGCAGTTGTAAGGTAAATTGAGCCTACTGGATATATTTGGTCAAAATCAATACTTCCTGACGAAGTATCTGGTCCTGTGGTTAGTACGCTATTGCACGTGATATTACCCATACTATCAATTCTAAAAGTACCATTTGTACCAGTTAAACATTTGGCTTTTAATTCATTAAATTCTGCGTTTACCCCATCTTCAGTTTCGGTAAAGCAATTTTTAAAAAAAACATCATCTAATTCGTTTAAATTTGTTGATGTTTTAGTTTCACTATTTATTTTTAATTCTTCATTAATTTCATTATAATTATTCATTATTTTATTATCCTTTCTTTTTCTACTTTTTGTTTAATTGATTAACACGTTGTTACTATTATCATTTTAAATTATTCTTTATAATTGGCTAAATATACTATTGATTATTATTTAGCCATTTTGTTAAATCATAGATAACCACCTCCAAAACAAAAAATGAATTAACCTGTTCATTACAAAATTAATTCATTTTACTACATTATACCTCATTATATTTTATTGTAAATACCATCGTTTGTATTATTTTTGTATTTACTGTAGGTTTGTCAAACCTTTATGACAAACTTTACCTCATTTTACATATGAAATGAATTCTTTAACGATTCCTTCATATGCTCCCTGTGCTATTTCTTTTGGATTTAATTCGAGTTCTTCTACCATTGTCAATATGTAATTTGTATAACTAAATCGTTTTGGTTCTTCTATTATTCCATTTTCCATTTCTTCTCTCATAAACTCGAATATATAATCCAACACTTCTTTGTTCATTTTTCTTCACCAGCCTTTTCTTTATATTCGTTATAGAATTCGTCTGGCGACTTCCATCCTAGTGGTTTCATAGGAAATTTATTATATTCTTTATTATAAACTTTTAATTGTTTTCTAGCATCTTCTAGTGAGTAAAATCGATGGTTTTTATAAAATCGTTCACTATCTTTTCTGTGACTTCTTTCAACTTTGCCATTATGTTTTGGGGTAAATGGACGTATCAAGTCGTGTTTGATCTCTTTCTCTATTAAATATTCTTCAAACAACGTCTTTTTCTCACTTGGTACTAATCGATTTGTAAATTGTAACCCATTGTCTGTTCTTACTTCTCTTATCTTAAACTTAAAATTTTTTATCACTTCTTCCATAAATTTTTTTGACGTATATGTACTTGCTTCATCATATATTTGTAAGTATCTTAATCTTGTATATTCGTCTATTGCTGTATATTGGTATAATTTTAAGTTTTCTATACTTATACACTCTTGGGGTACATATTTTATATCGATTTGTATTCTTTCTCCTGGATACGTCGGTTGTATGTATTTCTGGACTTTCTTTTTCTTTTTTCTTTTTCTCTTTTTATATATTCCTAATCTTATCATCATTTTATATAGTCCAGTAATACTTCTTTCATATCCTCTTTCTTTTAACTTTACCCAAAACACAACTAAACCTGTTTCTTTATTTTTCTTATACATATCTTTTATTAATTTTATTTCACTTGTTGTATGTTCATTTGGATGTTTATGTGGTTTAGTTGTTATATTTGCTAGTGAACGTACATCTCCATTGTATCTCTTTAACCATCGATACACATACTGACGATTCACTTTAAATTTCCTAGCTGCTTTTGATACACCTTCCTTCTTGGCTAACCTTATCATTGATTGTCGCCATTTCATTTCTTCTGTGATAGTTTGCATAGATTTATCTCCTCCTTTTTCAGGTTTGACAAACCTACACTGTGCGTTTATCTCTTTCTTTTTACAAATTCAGTTCTATTTATAGACTATGAATTTGTTATACTTCTATTATAAACGCACA
>CANRKW010000121.1 GCA_947631345.1 uncultured Bacilli bacterium
CTTTCTACTATTCTATTATTATCTACAACTTCTCCATTTTCTATAGGTACATTATAGTCTACTCTTAATATTACTTTTTTATTTTCTACATTTATTTCAGTTATATTTCTCATTATCACTCACCAAAACTTTATTACTTACACCAATATAAAAGTGTTCTAATCATTTGGGCTGTATAACCCCATTCATTATCATACCATCCTGACATTTTAATTAAAGTTCCTTTTTCAGTTTTTTTAGTTTTAGTTAAAAGTGAATCTACAATAGCCCCGCTTGTTGTACCTATAACATCACTACTTACTAAAGGAACATTGACTATTTTTAATGTTTCACTTTGATTTTTCTTAAATAATGAATTTATTTCTCTACTATCTACCATTTCTTCTACTAAAACAGTTAAGTCAACTAAAGAACCATCACCTACTGGAACTCTAAATGCTATTCCATCAAATTTTCCTTTTAAAGAAGGTATTACTTTACCTATTTGAGAAGCTGCACCAGTAGAAGTTGGTATAATATTTAAGCTAGCTGCTCTACCCCTGCGACTTTCTATACCTTTTTTATGTGGAATATCAAGTGTTTCTTGATCGTTTGTAATCGCGTGTACAGTACTCATAAAACCACTTACAATTTTGTAGTTTTTGTCTAATAAATCTAACATAGGTGCTAAACAATTTGTTGTACAAGAAGCAGTACTTATAATTGTATCAGTTGGTTTTAATTTACTCTCATTAACACCAAATACAATAGTTTTTGCTTCATCTTTTGAAGGCGCACTTATTATGACTTTTTTAGCACCAGCTTTTATATGTGCCATACATTTTTCCTTACTAGTAAATACACCAGTACACTCTAGTACTACATCAACATCTAATTTTTTCCAAGGTAATTTTTCTGGATTACTTTCACAAAAAACCTTTATTTTCTTATCATTTACTATAATAGAATCATCTTCATAACTAACTTTACTATTTAATGTTCTATGTACAGAATCATATTTATATAAGTATGCAAGACTTAATGAATCAGTTAAATCATTAATAGCTACAACTTCTATATCACTTATTTCACTCATTTGTCTTAAAGCACATCTTCCTATTCTTCCAAAACCATTAATTGCTACTTTTATCATATTTTCCTCCTTTTATTCAAAATAGCCATTTCCTACAAATTCTCTTATTAAAGCAGTTTCTGGTAATATATTTTCAGGTATATCTAAGAAATTCTTTAAAAATGTTATTATTCTTAAAGCTTCTTTGTAGTTATCACTTTTTATATCAATACTTTGTAATATAGGTATTGCATAAGTTTTTAGTACACCAAGTTCATATATTAAAGCCGTATTTAATACTGTGTCTGCTTCTTTTTGATATGGAAATATATATTTTTCCTCACTTTTTCTAACAACTTTCCAACCATTTAATGTATCTTCAGCATTATAACCTCTTGTTCTAAAATCCCTAACTAATCTTCTAATTAATCTCAAATCAACAGTAGAAACGTGATTATGTCTATCAAGTCCGAGTGGTGTGAAAGGACTTATGTATATTTTGTATTTATTTTCTCTATTTATACTTTTAGTAAGTTCTTCATTTAATGTATGTAAACCTTCTATTATAATAACATCTCTATTAGTTAAAACAACTTCATCGTGTTTATATTCCTTTTCTCCTTTTATGAAATTATATGTCGGTAATTTAACTTTTTCTTTATTTAGTAATTTAGTTAAACAATCATTAAATAACTCTAAATCAATCGCGTCTATTATATCAAATTCATATTCTCCTTTTTCATTTTTAGGTGTTTCATCTCTTTCTTTAAAGAAGTCATCAGTAGATAGTATAAAAGGATTAACCCCATTACTTTTTAAATATAAGGCAAGTTTTTTAGATGTTGTAGTCTTACCAGAACTAGAAGGACCAGCAATAAGAACCAACTTTATTTTACCTATATTTTCTTTTATATGTTTTGCTATTTTTTCAATGTCCATATTTTGCTTTATTTCATTTAATTGAACGAACTCTTTTATCTTACCATTTATAACAATATTATTTATATCACAAACATAATTGACCTTGAGCATATTAGACCACTCTCCATAAGTTTTAAACACATCTAAAACTTTTTCCATATGTGTGTACACTGGAATTTGTCCATTATAAGTAGTAGGATATCTAAGCATTATTCCACCATCATTTTCTATTAGTGTTAAATCAAAAGACTTTAATATACCAGTACTTACAGGCATAAAACTATAAAAATAATTGTAATAATCAAGTAAACCATATAAAGTAACAGTATCATTAGTCATTTGTTTATAATTAAGAGCTTTTTCATTTTCATTTATGCTTTCAAAATATTTAATAGCCTCTTTTCTACTAGTAGTTATCTTTTCGAATTTTAAATTTCTATTAACCAATTCTAACATTTTATTCTTTATATCATTTAAAACCATTTGATTAGTTTCTATATTTAATTTAGTATATATACCTTTATCTAAAGAGTGTTTTAACTCTACTTTAGTATTAATGCCATATAGCTCTTTTATAGCAGTTATATATATATATTTAAGACCACTTCTATATATTTTAGCTCCAATTCTATCACTTATTCTTATAAATTCAATATTTGTATCTTCTTTAAGTATATATGATAATTCAACAACTTCATTATTGATTAAACCAGCTATTATAGAATTTTCATCTTCATTTATATATTTAATTAACTCTAAAATACTTTGACCTTCTTTAATCACTACTATTTTTTCATTATTAATGTTTATTTTAATGTTCTCTTTCATATTCTCTCCCTTTATTATGTTATTATTGTAACACAAAAAGGTGTATTTTCATAGTCAAAACAAAGAAAAAGGCTTGATACAAACCAAGTCTTTAAATTAATTTACTGCTAATTTACAGTTTTCGTCTATACTAAATTCATATGGATTATCACTCATACCATTACCACCTGATACCTTAACACAAGATTTTAGAGAGACTACTGGACGGACGGCGCCCGCATTGGTAACGTTGCCGACGTAACTTCGGTCCAAGAAC
>CANRKW010000122.1 GCA_947631345.1 uncultured Bacilli bacterium
GTTCTATAACACCAATTTCATTATTAGCAGTCATTATACTTACTAATATAGTATCATTTCTAATAGAGTTTTCTAACTCATTTAAATCAATTATTCCTTCTTCATTTACATTTAAATAAGTTATTTCAAAACCTAACTTCTCCAAACTTTTACAAGCTTCTAACACTGCATGATGTTCTATTTTACTAGTAATTATATGTTTACCTTTATTCATATGACTTAAAGCTATTCCTTTTATAGCCCATGAATCACTTTCACATCCACCACTTGTAAAATACACTTCATCACTACTTGCATTTATAGTACTTGCTATATAAGCTCTTGCATCACTAATATTTTTATTTATATTTCTTGCATTTTTATATATACTATTAGAATTTTCAAAATTATCATAAAAATA
Source organism: uncultured Bacilli bacterium (assembly GCA_947631345.1). Next base: position 401 of record CANRKW010000122.1, read on the forward strand.
AGGTAACATTTCATCTATAACTTCTTTTTTAACTCTAGTAGTTGCTGCATTATCTAAATATATCATAAATTATCACTTTTCTTTTATATGATTAATTCCATATTGAAGTATTATTTTAATATGTTCATCTATTATAGAATAAGTAACATTTTGTCCATTTTTAACTGTTTTAACTAATTTTAAATTTCTTAAATTTTTAAGTTGATGACTTATTGCTGATTGACTAATATTTAGTATATTAGATATTTCTTTAACACATTTGTCACCACTTAATAATGTATCTAATATTTTAAGTCTTGTTTTATCACAAAATACTTTAAAAAACTCTGCTAATTCATCTATATCTACTTCATTATGTATTGTCATATATATCCTTTCTATGAACGTGTGTTCATATATTCATTTTATAATTATATATAAATATAGTCAAGTATTTTAAAAAAAAAATAGAAGAAGAAATTAATGCTTATATAGCTTTCCTTCTATATCTATAAAAAAAACATAAAATATTTTATTTAGCATTTTACCTATAATTCTAGATGGAAGTGGATTATTATTTGGATATAATCTAATTATTGTATATTTTCCATCAAAAGTTCTGTTTTCACTTTCAAAAAAATTAGGATTGATTTTCTTATTTATTTCAATTGATATATTTTCAAATCCCTTTTCTTTTGGCCACTGTGCTAATACTAAATAAGGTTCTTTAGATAATTCAATAATTCTATTAACAAGTTGAGCTTTATGATTTTTATCAAAGTTTTCCATATAACTTAAAAAAGAAAAATTAAACATAATATGTGTAGGAGAAAAAGAAACATTTTCTTTTATTAACCTACTATCTTTTTTAATTTTCTTCATAAATTTACTCTACTACATACTTATCAAAATAATCTTTTATTAAATCAACTTGTATTTCTTTATTTAAACCTTCTTTTTGAACTGTTATATACCACGGAGAATTAACTTTATGTGTCATTTCTCTTAATTGCCAAGCAGTGTAAATTGCAAAATTGTCATATACTAAATTTAATATTTTAGAAATTCTTGAATTAGATTCAATGTTATTTATAATTTTATCATTATTTTCATTTGATTCAACTTCTAAATTTTTTCTACCATAGTCTTTATAAATGTTATACACTTCTTGTACAACTGGACCGTGTTCCCAAGCTAATATTTTTTCATTAAATAATTTTTTACCATCCATCATAGATAAAGTAACACCTTGGGCATAATATAATAACTTTTGTAGTTTTAAATGAGTTATACCTTCATAAACTTCTTCTTCATCATTTTCTGCAACATTTTCTTTTATTTCTGCATTTGTTTTATAAATAAACCACAATGCAATATCACTTGCGTTAAACACAATTATCACCTCCAATTTTTGTAAACAATACTTTAAAAACCTAGCTATTAATAACTAGGCACCCAAATGACTTAGGGCTTCAAAAGATTCCCAAGCACTACTCGATATAAATATATCGGATTTTATAGGTTATGTCAATTGCTTTTGACTATTTATTTTTGACTATTTTTAACTATAATTTTTGTTTGACAAATGTTCTTAATAAATTAGTAATGAACAAATAATCTTTGATTTCTTTAACAAAGTTACTATACATTTATTCATTTATCTTACTAGTTATTTTACTTTTTATCCAAACCCTTCCATTAGTTTTTATCTTAATTACTATTCACTGATTTCTTTCATTTAATTCAAAATTTTTCTTTTCTTCTTCCACAGCAGTAATTAGTTCTTTTTCTGTTGGCATATGCAATTTATATTCCGAAGAAAATATTGTTTTATTATCTTTTGGAAGAGTATACTTTACAACTGTTTCATTTTTATTCGTTGATAGCAATATTCCAACTGTAGGATTTTCATTATCTTGTTTGATTTCTCTATCGTAATAATTCACATACATTTGCATTTGTCCAATATCTTGATGTGATACTTTTCCAATTTTTAAATCAATGATAACAAAACACCTTAAAAGTCTATTATAAAAAATTAAATCCGGATAAAAATGATCTTCTTCTAAAGTTAATCTAACTTGATTTCCAACATAACTAAAACCTTTACCAAGCTCTAATAAGAATTCTTTTAAATGCTCTATAATATTTTTTTCTAAATCAGATTCTAAATAATTTGTATTTTCTTTTATATCCAAAAACTCTAAAACAAAAGGATCTTTTACTAAATCTTTACCTGTTTTTAATATTTGTCCTTTTTCAGATAATTCTAATATTTTTTCCTTATCAGCAGATAAAGTTAACCTTTCATATAATAGCGAATCTCTTTGTCTTTGGAGTTCTCTCACACTCCATTTAGAATTAATTGATTCCTTCATATAAAAATTTCTTTTAGGCTCTTCATCTATTTTTATAATTTCTAAATAATGAGACCAACTCAATTGCGACGACACTGTTGTCGCAATTGGAAAACATACATAAAATTTTCTCATTCTTTCTAAATTTCTTTTGGAAAAACCTTTACCAAATTCAACTGTTAATCTTTGTGATAACTTTTCAAGCACCGCATCACCATAACTTGCTCTTTCATCACCTTGTTGTATTTCCATAATTGCTTTACCTATATTCCAATATAAATTAAGCATTTCAGTATTAA
>CANRKW010000123.1 GCA_947631345.1 uncultured Bacilli bacterium
ATGTTGTACAAGACTTAATAATTAAAGAAGAAGACTGTGGAACAATACAAGGGCTAGAAGTAAGTGCCTTCATTGATGATAAAAGTGGTAGTGTTCTTGAAAGTTTTGAAGAAAGAATTATAGGAAGATTCACTAATCAAAAAGTGTTAAATCCTGAAACTAAAGAAGTTATAATTGAAAAAGGTGAATTAATAACTGAACAAATTGCTAAAAAAATAGTTAATGCAGGTATAACTAAATTAGAAATAAGAAGTGTACTAACTTGTAAAACACATAATGGTTTATGTCAAAAATGTTATGGACGTAACCTAGCAACTGGAAATGTTGTTGAAGTAGGAGAAGCTGTTGGTATAATGGCAGCCCAAAGTATAGGTGAACCTGGTACACAACTTACAATGCGTACATTCCACACAGGTGGTGTTGCAGGAGCTGACGATATAACACAAGGGCTACCACGTGTAGAAGAATTATTTGAAGCTCGTACTCCAAAAGCAAAAGCAACAATTGCTGAAATAAGTGGTAAAGTAACTAAAATACAAGAAGATAAAGGTAAATTTAAAATATACATTACAAATGATGTTGAAGTTAAAGAACACGTAACACTATATAATGCAAAACTTAGAGTAGAAAAAGGTAGTGTTGTAGAAGCAGGAGATCCATTAACTGAAGGAAGTATAAGTCCTAAAGAATTACTTGCTGTAACAGACCCAACTACTGTACAAGAATATATACTAAAAGAAATACAAAAAGTATATAAGAGTCAAGGTGTTGATGTTTCTGATAAACACATTGAAACTGTTGTAAAACGTATGATTTCTAAAATAAAGATAGTAGATGCAGGAGATACTGATTTAGTAGAAGGAACAAGTATTTCATTAAAAGAATTTACTGAAAAGAATAAACCTTATATATTAGAGGGTAAAATACCAGCAACAGGAAAAGCTGTTTTACTTGGTATAACTAAAGCAAGTCTAGAAACAGATTCCTTCTTAAGTGCAGCATCTTTCCAAGAAACAACAAGAATACTAACTGATGCAGCAGTTAAAGGTAAAGTAGATACATTAAATGGTCTAAAAGAAAACGTAATTTTAGGTAAATTAATACCAGCAGGAACTGGAAGTAAGCAATATTCTAATATAGAACTAATACTTGAAAAAGAATTTTTAAGTGATGATCCAAGTGAAATATTAGAAGAAAAGTTTATGGGAGAAGAAACTAAAGAGTAGATAGAAATGTCTACTTTTTTCTTTATTTATAAATGTTAACTATGGGGCAGGTATGTCATTGAATTATAAATGCAAAACTTTTAAAATTAATAGTGATTAATAGTATTATAGAAGGGATAGTAGTATGAAGAAAAAATATATAATAGTAAGTTTAGTAAGTATTTTAGTTTTAACAATAGGGGTTAGTTTTGCTTATATAAGAGGTGTAATAGTAGCAAAGAATAAATCTAATATTAGTTTAAGAGTAAAAGAATTATATGTAATATTTAAAGATGAAACAGAAATAAGTGAACATAATATAGATTTAGGATGGGAAAAAACAAAGTCTTTTTCAGTTGAAAATCAAGGAGATGCAACATTTTATTATAATATAAAAATAGAAGATTTAATAAATACATTAGAATCTAATGGTTTACAATATAAAATAAATAGTAGTAATGGTTATAATATGGAAGAATTTAAAAGTGTACCAAAATCAAATGAAAAAAAAGATACAATATTAATAAGTAATATATCTATAAAAGGAGAAGAGACACAAGAATATACAATAACATTTAAATATATAGAAGATCCAGTAATAGATCAAAGTAATGATATGGGTGAAAGTTTTAGTGGAAGATTAGGTATAACTGAAGGTGGAAAGCCAACAATAGGAGAAACTTTATTAGCTGGTTTAGCTGATAGTACCGATGCTGGAAGAAGAACTGATTTCAGTAAGGTATTTACAACAGCTGGTGTTTATTGGGAAGAAGGAGGTTGGACTGAAGGCGGAACAAGAGTTTACTATTATACAGGGGATGCAGATAACTGGGTAAAATTTGCAAATCTTTACTGGAGAATAATAAGAAGTAATGAAGATGGAAGTTTAAGATTATTATATGCAGGAACTTCACCAGAAGCAGAAGATGCTTATATAACAGATAGTAAAGCGTTTAATACAGAGTCAAGTAATCCTATGTATGTTGGATTAAAATATGGAACAAGTGAGTCACTTGCAAATAACAGAACAAATGATAATCCATCGACAATTCTTGGAAGTGAAGACGATGAAACTACACTATATGGCTGGTATAAATCAAAAATACAAGATGCTGGATTTGGTGACTGGGTAAGTAAAAGCGCAATATATTGTAATGACAGGGCGGTTGTTCCAGGTACATATTCAACAAGTAATTCTTTCGACTATGCAGCATATATGAGATTAGGTACAAATAAGAGACCATCATTCAAATGTGGTGTAAATTCGAGTGGTGGTGTAATAGAAGAAACACAAAATGTAGCAGATAAATTTAGTGCAGATAAATCTTCAGGTGGAAATGGACAACTAACATATCCAGTAGGATTAATGACAGCAGATGAAATAGCATTTGCCGGAGGATTAATTTATACAAAAAACTCAAGTGCCTACTATTATAGAAATGCGAATGGTGGTTCATCAACAGGAACTTATTACTGGTGGTTAGCCTCTCCTGACCGCTGGTTTGACTCCTTCGCACGTGTCTTCTTCGTGAACGGTTCCGTTGACCCAGGCCGCTTGAGCAACTACCGCGTCAGCTCTTCGTACGCCGTCCGTCCCGTAGTTTCTCTGAAATCCTGTGCTACAATTAAAAGTGGAAATGGAACAAGTGATACCCCATATGAATTTAGTATAGATAATGCTTGTAAAGAAGCAGTAAATTAAAGAAGGTGGAAG
>CANRKW010000124.1 GCA_947631345.1 uncultured Bacilli bacterium
AAAAACTTACAATTAGTGGTAAAGCTGGTGTTCCACCTCTATAAGGGCAATTTTCAGTTAGTCCATATATTAAAGGAGTAAAACTGATGCCTTCCTTTTTATATAAAAGACCTATACCTTTAGGAGCATATATTTTATGACTACTAAAAGATGCAAGATCTACGTCTTCTAAATTTATTTTAACTTTTCCTAAAGACTGTGTCATATCACTATGGAATATTACATCTTTATTTTTTTTATTTATTACTTGCCTTATAGCTTTTAGGGATTGTCTTATTCCAACTTCACTATTAACGTGACATATACTTATTAATATAGTATCTTCTCTTATAAGATTTTCTAAACTTTGTAAATTAACTGAACCATCACTATTTAATGGACAATATGAAACAGAAAAGCCAATTGTTTCTAAATATTTAAAAGCTTCAAGTACACTTTTATGTTCTAGTTTTGTTGTAATTAAGTGTTTTCCTTTATTTTGGTGTTTTAAAGCAGTTCCAATAATAGCTGTACTATTTGATTCACTTGAACCACTAGTATATATTATTTCATTAAATTTACAACCTAAACAAGAAGCAATTTGTTTTGTTGCTTTTAACATTAATTCTTTAGATTTTACTCCTAAATTATGTATAGAATTAGCGTTTCCTATATATTCTTTTGTAGTTTTTATGTATGAATCTAGTACACTATCTAAAACAGGAGTAGTGGCACTGTAATCGAGATAAATCATAAAACCCTCCTACATTTCTTGTATAACAGTTAATATTACTGGTTTACTTTCAGTTTTTTTATATAAATAAGTTCCTACTTCTTCTCTAATTTCAGTTCTTATTTTAGCATAATCTGCATATTTTCCATTATGAGTGTTATTTTTAATAATTTCTAAACTTTTACTTTTAATTTCTTCTATTAAATCTAAATTATCTTTTACATATATAAATCCTCTAGTTAATACTTCAGGCCCATTTTTTATACTTTTATTTTTCTTATCAACAGTTGCGCTTATTAATATAAGTCCATTATTTCCTAGCATTTCTCTGTCTTTTAGTACTAAGTCACCTACATCAGTAGTACTTTTTCCATCTATTAATGTATCATCTACAAATATTTTGTCAAAGTTTGGTTTTATCTCTCCATCAATTATTTCTATAATATCACCATTTTCTTTAAGTAAAATATTTTCTTTTGGTACACCTACTTCTTCGGCAAGACGAGCATTATTGACCATATATCTGTATTCTCCTTTAATAGGCATATAGTATTTTGGATTAAATAGTTTTATCATTACTTTTAAGTCTTCACTACTAGCGTGAAGTCTTACACTTTTGTTTTTAGGAACATCAAATATATTAGCGCCTTTCATAGCTATGTTGTTTTTAAGTCTTACACTTGTCAGTTCAACTGCATCGTAACTAGGATCAGCAAAACATATTGTATCTGTACTTTCTAAAGTAATGAATTTGTCATATCCATTTACTATTCTTGATAAATTGTAATAAGGCATTTCTCTATCATTACTTACAAAAACACATACATTATTATCTTTTAAATTAGATAAGTCACCTATAGTATTTTCTTTAACATTTAAATATCCTTCTTTAATAGCCATGTCGACTATGGTATGTAAGTATTTACCCATTATTACGACTTTTCTGTCAGTTTCTTTTAAGGCATCAAATATATTTTGCATTGTTAAAATATGTAGTGGTAATATACTAAATATTATTCTTCCTTCACTTTTTTCTACTACATCTCTAAAATATTTATCAAGTTTATGATTAGGACTAGTGAATCCTTTCTTTTCTGAAAAGACACTTTCGTTCATTAAAAGAAGTACACCTTGTTTACCAATATATGCAAGTCTTCCTAAATCCATATCATATATTCCTCTCATTGATGCATCTATTACATAGTCAGCCATATAAACAATACTGCCATGTTCTGTATTTAAGGCATATCCTACTGCTTCTGGAACTGAGTGTGTTACACTAAAAGGGAATATACTAAAGCTTCCAAATTCAAGTTTTCTATGTGGTTTTATAATATGCATATTTTTTATAGTTATACCTGCTTCCATACTTTCTATTTCAATAACTTTAGATGTGTAATAAGTTGCATATACATTTATTTCTGGAATCGCATTTACTAATTCATTTAAACTACCCATATTTTCATAATGAGCGTGTGTTATAAAAACACCTACTATTCTTTTTCTATTTTCAATTAAATATTTAAAATCTGGAATAATATAATCTACCCCATACATTTTTTCAGTTGCATATTTAAGTCCAGAATCAAATATAATTAATTTATCATTTATATCGACAACATATAAATTTTTACCATTTTCATTTAGTCCACCCAGACTAAAAACTTTAATTTTTTCCATTATTTTTCTCCTCTCATTATTAATAGTTAAACACAAAACAAAAGTAATTACAAAATAACTTTTTAATGTAATTTAAAATAATAATAGATATTCACGTGTTTTTAATAATATCATACTTTTATTATTTAGTCAAATGTGTATTTTATTAAATACTTATAATTTAAAAAAATTACCAAAATTGGTAATTCTAATTAATGGCTAATTTACAAGTATTATCTATACTAAATTCATATGGATTATCACTTGTACCATTGCCACTTGATACAGTTGCACAGGATTTTAGAGAAATTACGGGACGAACGGCGAACGTATAGTCAACATACCACCAGCCGCCCAAGCGGCC
>CANRKW010000125.1 GCA_947631345.1 uncultured Bacilli bacterium
GGGTATCAAAAATTGTACACCGAAAAGAGTTAATTTCATACTTTCATATTCTCCTTATATGTAGATTTTTTTATTTTTCTTTACTCTACATATTTATATTACTATAATTTTCTATCTTTTTCAAGAATTTTTTTAAGTAAATTTTTTCTCTAATTTAACTCATCAATAGTATATATTCTTTCACTTACAGGAAGTAATGTATCTATTGCTTCATTTGTAGTCATAACTTCATATATTTCTCTACCAACAATTCTACATAAATTAGTTGCAACTTCACCTAAATTATTAGATTTTTTTAATTGATATTTAACTGCATCACTTTGAGTATTATATACTTCTAAAACAGCTTCATATTTAGAAATAAACTTACTAATTATTTCTTTATTAACTTCAATAGTTAAATCTACATTAAGTATTTCTTTACATAATTCTATAACTTTTTCTCTATATTTTAGTATATTCTTTTCACTTAACATAATTTTTTCACTTTCACTAGTTAAATTCACTAATGCAGTTAATACTAAATAATCATATTTTACATTTGCTTTTTCCATCTTATTTAAACCTCCTAACTTAATTTTACTAAATATTTCTATTAATGTCTATTTTATTTTTAATATTTTTCTTTTTTCTACTTCTCCTAAAGAAGATATTGCTGTTTCACTTAATAAAACATCTCTAATATTTTTAGGAACTTGACTATATATTATTTCTCTAAATCTTTTATAATCTAAATTGATATTTCTTCTAAATGAATATTCTTTTATTCCATTTTCTTTTAATATAGAATTTATCCATAAATTATAGTCTTGTTCAAAATTAGTTATATCACTTTTTTCACAAGCAAACTTTATATATTCTAGTCTTTTATTAAGTAATTCAGTTATTTTTCTTCTATACATAAGTAATTCTTCTGTATTTATAACTGGTGTTCTTTCAATATCCCCTTCTTTTAATTTAAGTAAAGGAAGTAAAACTAATATACTATAAGAAATCTTTGTCATTTTGTTACTCCTCGTTATTTATTTCTTCTATTATTTTTTCTATTCTTTTACCATATTCTATTGATTCATCATATACAAATTTTATTTCTGGAATATGTCTTAAATCTATTCTTTTAGCAAGTTCACTTCTAAAATAAGAACTAGCATTATTGATGTCTTTTATTACTTTATCTTTTTTGTAATCATCCAATGTAGTAAAGTAAACTTTAGCGAAACTTAAATCATTTGTTACAGTTGCATATGTTATTGTAACATTTTTTAAGTCTTCATCTTTTATTTCAGTTAAAAGTATTTTACTTATTTCTTTAACTAAAAGAGAAGCTACTCTTTCTCCTTTTAATTTCATTATTTTTTCACTTCTTTCATTTCATATGTTTCTATTATATCTCTTACTTTTATATCACTATAATTATCTAATGTTATACCACAGTCATAACCAGATTTAACTTCTTTAACTTGGTCTTTTTCTCTTTGAAGACTTGCTATATGACCATCATATATAACTATACCATCTCTTATTAATCTTGCTTGTGAGTTATTTTTTATACTACCACTTGTTACGTGAGAACCTGCAATATTGCCGACTTTTGAAAACTTGAATATTTGTCTTATTTCTGCTTCTCCAGTTATTATTTCTTCAAATTCTGGATCTAACATACCTTTCATTGCTGATTCTATTTCTTCTACTAATTTGTATATTATATTATATAGTCTTATTTCTACATTATAGTTTTTCGCTGCTTCTTTAGTTTTACTATTAGGACTTACATTAAAGCCAATTACAATAGCATTAGATGCACTTGCTAAAACGATATCACTTTCAGTTATAGTACCAACACCACTTCTTACTAAAGATATTTTAACGCCTTCAACATCTATTTTTTCTAAAGCATTTCTAACTGCTTCTTCACTACCTTTTACATCAGTTTTAAGTACTATATTTATTTCTTTTCTACCTTCTTTTATAGATTCAAATAAATCTTCAAAACTTACAGATTTTTTAGTGAATTTCTTTTCTTTTTCTAGTATACTTCTTTTTTCTGCTACTTGTTTTGCTTCTTTTTCATTTTCAAAAGCCATAAATTTATCTCCAGCAATTGGTACAGAGGAAAGTCCTGTTACTTCTACTGGTGTACTAGGAAGGGCTTCTACTAAGTCTATATTGTTGCTGTTTTTTAATGTACGAACTTTACCAAATGAGGAACCAACTACTATTGGATCTCCTAGTCTTAATGTTCCATTATTTATAAGAAGTGTTGCAACTGGACCCTTATTTTTGTCTAATTTTGCTTCTATTACTGTTCCTATTGCATATCTATTTGGATTTGCTTTTAGTTCTAATACTTCAGCAAGAGCTAAAATGTTTTCAAGTAAAAGTGAAACATTTTCTCCAGTATGTGCTGAAAGTTTAACGTAAATTGTGTCTCCTCCCCATTCTTCTGGAGTTAGTCCATATTCACTCATTTCACTCATTATTTTATCTATATTAGCAGTTGTTTTATCTATTTTGTTTATTGCTACTATTATAGGTACACCTGCACTTTTAGCATGGTCTATCGCTTCTTTAGTTTGAGGCATAACCCCATCATCTGCTGCAACTATTATTACAACTATATCAGTTATTTTAGCCCCACGAGCACGCATTTCAGTAAAAGCAGCATGACCTGGTGTATCT
>CANRKW010000126.1 GCA_947631345.1 uncultured Bacilli bacterium
CAAAAGTAGGTTAGTAAGATTAATATAGTAATATATTAATGAATAAGAGTGGTAAAGTGATATATTCGCCTCTTAGGTTTTTCCTAAGAGTTTTTTTGAAAGGAAGTGTTGTTATGAATATATTAGTAGGAATAAGCTGGCCTTTTGCTAATGGAGATTTACATATAGGACACGCCAGTAGTAGTTTACCTGGAGATGTAATAGCAAGATACCATAGACTTAAAGGAAATAAAGTTGCCCTTGTTTCAGGAAGTGACTGTCATGGAACACCAATAGATGTAAAAGCCTTACAAGAAAAGAAAACAGCAAAAGAATTAGTTGATATATGTCATGAAAACTTTAAAAGAGATTTTAAAGACTTAGGTTTTAGTTTTGACTTATATAACAGAACTGATGATGTTTATCATAAAGAATTTGTCAAAGAACAATTTAGAAAATACTATGAAAAAGGTTATCTTTATGAAAAAGAAGAAGAGCAATTATATTGTGAACATTGTAACTTATTTTTAGCTGATCGTTATATAATAGGTGTATGTCCAAAATGTGGTGCTGATATTAAAGGTGACGAATGTGAAAAATGTGGAAGTCTTTTAAATATAAATGATGTAAAAGAAACAAAATGTGCGATATGTGGAAATATTACTACTATAAAATCAACTAAGAATTTATATTTTTCTCTTTCTAAATTTCAAAATTCAATAAAAGATTTAGTTACAAAGAATAAAGACAATTGGAGAGAAAATGCAGTTGATTTCACTTTAAGATATTTACAAGAAGGAATACCAGATAGATGTGCTTCTCGTAGTTTAAACTGGGGTATTGATATACCTATAAAGGGATATGAAAACAAAAAAATATACGGATGGTTTGAAAATGTATGGGGTTATGTAACTGCTTGTAAAAAATATTCTGAAGCAAACAATTTGAATTGGGAAGAATTTTGGAAGAACAATTATGATAATAAAATTTATTTAGTACACGCGAAAGATAATATACCTTTTCATACTGTAATTTTTCCATCTTTATTATTAGCAACTGAAGAAAACTACAAATTACCAGATAAAATAGTAAGTGACTGTCATATAACAATTGAAGGAGAAAAACTATCTAAAAGTAAAGGTAATTATATATCAGTAAGAGAACTATTAAATAAATATAAAGCAGATTCTATAAGATATTACTTTATAAGTAATGAAGCAATTAAAAAAGACTTTAACTTTTCTTGGAACGACTTTATAAATTCAAATAATGGAGAATTATTAGGAAAATGGGGTAATTTTGTAAATAGAACTCTAGTATTTATAAATAAATCTTTTGATGGAAAAATTGAGGATTCTAATTTAGATAGTGAAATAGAAAGTAAGTTAAAAGAGTTATTTAAAGAAGTTGGTTCTTTAATAGATGATGGTAATGTAAAAGATGGAATAAATAAAATATTTAATTTTCTAAATTATTCAAATAAGTATTTTGATGAATTAGCCCCTTGGACTTTAGCCAAAACCGACATAGAAAAGTGTAAAGAAGTGTTACATAATTGTCTAAATATTATACTTAATGTAAATACTTTGTTAAAGCCTTATTTACCTTTTTCTTCTGAAAAAGTAGAAGAATACTTAAATATTAAAACTGATAAATGGGAATATATTCCTATAAAAGATGTTAAAATAAGTAAGGAAATTGAACCTTTATATGAAAGATATGAAAAAGTAGGTGGTAATCATTAAAAGAGTAGTACTATTTCTATTTATGTGTTTATTACTAGTGGGTTGTAAAAAAGAAGAAAAGAAAGAAGAAGTTATAATTGATAATACAAGTGATTTTGTAACTTTAAAAAATGAAAATATAAGTGTTTTTAGTAAAGTAAATATATTAGATTTAATAGAAGTAAAAAATGAAGAAATAAAAATAACTTCAGAAAACTCTTTATTAGATACATCTAATATAGGAGAAAAAAGTATAGATATAGTTTTTACATATTTAGATAAAAAGTATTCTCATAAATTTAATATAAATATAAAAGATAACACACCACCTTTAGTTTTTAGTGGAACTGATTTATATTTAACAGTAGGTTATGAAGGTAATTTATGTGATGAAATTTTATATGGAGATAATTATACAAGTAAAGTAAATTGTATGGTAGAAGGAAGTTATGATTTTAACACTGTAGGAAGTTATAATATAAATTACATTTTAACTGATGAAAGTAATAATGTTACAACTGAAAATTCAACTATTTATGTAAGTTATCCAAGTGAAGAAGAGTACTATCCTAGTTATATTGAACCAATAGACTTTTCTGATATTTATAATAAATACAAAAATGAAAATACAGAAATTGGACTTGATGTTTCTGAATGGCAAGAAGGAATTGATTTTAATAAAGTAAAAGAAGAAGGTGTTTCTTTTGTAATGTTAAGAATTGCTTTACAAGGAACTGAATCTAGGAAACTTTTTGTTGATGCAGAATTTAAAGATAACATAAAAAAAGCCCACGAAGCAGGACTTGACGCAGGTGTATACTTTTATACAGTTGCTGTAAGTAAAGAAGAAGCAATAAATCAAGCAGATTATGTTTTAGATATATTAGATGGTGAAAAATTAGAGTTACCAATAGCTTTTGACTGGGAAACTTGGTCAAATTGGAATAGCTATAATATAAGTTTTCACGA
>CANRKW010000127.1 GCA_947631345.1 uncultured Bacilli bacterium
GGTATAAAACAAACATACAAGATTTAGGTTTTGATGATTATGTAAGTAAAACTGCAATATATTGTAATGATCGTGCAGTTGACCCTGATAGTGTGTATTCAACAAGTGAAGCTTTTGATTATGCTACAAGTAATAGACTTGTTGATAATAAAAGACCATCTTTTAAATGCGGTGTAAATAATTTAGGTAAAGTAATAGAAGAAACACAAAATATAAGAGATAAATTCAGTGCTAGTAGAACACCTAGTGGAAATGGAGAGTTAAAATATCCAGTAGGATTAATGACTGCAGATGAGATTTTATTTGCCGGTGGTAATTTTGCTGAAAATACAAATGTTTATTATTACAGAAATGCGGGTGGTAATTCGTCAACTGGTGAGACAGTTTGGTGGACTATGTCCCCTCTTGAATGGAACGATATCTTCGCCTACGTTTATTTTGTAGGTGCTTCCGGCCGTTTAGACGGAAATGGAAATACGGGAAGATCTGATGTTGGTGTCCGTCCAGTTATCTCAATAAAATCATGTGCAACTATAAAAAGTGGTAATGGAACAAGTAATTCTCCATATGAATTTACTATAGATTCTGAATGTTCCTCTAAAGTTAATTAAAATATGGATTTTCTTTAAATAAAACTTGACTTTGTAACATTTTTTGGTACAATATACTTGGTGATGACGAATGGGAAGACCTAAAAAAGAAGAAAAGATAAAAACACAAGAAGAATTAAAACATGATGAAAAGTTAAGAGAACTTGAAAGAGAAGTTATAAGACAAATAGTACAAGCTAGAAAAAGTCAAAAACTATCTCAACGTATAGTGGGGGAAAGGGCAGGTATAATTCGTGAAACCGTTGCCAAAATAGAGAATAACTTAAATAGCCCTCAAATAAATACATTAATTAAACTTCTTGAACCTATTGGCTATACTCTTGGAGTAATACCTTTAGAAAAAGAAGAAACTAAAGAAGAAGTTAAAGAAGAAATAAATGCTTGAACTTCTTTTTATATTATGATAAAATACTTTTGGCTTTAAAAATAAGCACTTTTGAGAATTATTTTCACCAGTGCCAAATATAATTGGTGTGAAAATTTAGAATCAAAAGGAAGTAATAACGAAAGGGAGAGTGAATTATATGGCAGTAGTGTCTAAAAATATTTTATTAGAAGCCGGTGTACATTTTGGTCACCAAACTAAAAGATGGAATCCTAAAATGAAAGAATACATCTTTACATCAAGAGATGATATATATATTATCGATCTTGAAAAAACAGTTGAAAAACTAGAAGAAGCTTATGCTGCATTATTTAAAGCCTGTGAAAATGGTGGCAAAGCATTATTCGTAGGAACAAAAAAACAAGCACAAGAAGCAAGTATTGAAGAAGCAACAAGATGTGGAGGTTACTATGTAACTGAACGTTGGTTAGGAGGAACTCTTACTAACTTTAAAACAATTAGAGAAAGAATTAATAGACTTACTCAAATTGAAAAAATGAAAGAAGAAGGTAAATTTGATTTACTACCTAAAAAAGAAGTTGCTAAATTAAATAAAGAATACGAAAAACTAAATAAAATTCTATGTGGTATAAGAGAAATGACAGCTTTACCAAAAGCAGTAATAATAACAGATCCTAGAATAGAAATAAATGCAATTCGTGAAGCAAGAAGATTAAACATACCTGTATTTGGAATTGTAGATACAAATAGTGATCCAGATGACGTTGATTATTGCATTCCAGGAAATGATGATGCAGTTCGTGCGGTTAAAGTAGTACTTGGTGTACTTGCAAATGCTGTATGTGAAGCAAATGGTTTACCACTAGAAGACTATATAACTGAAGATGAAACAACTAAAACTAAAAAAGACTTATCTAAAGATGAAGTTAAAGTTATAGAAAAAGACATAGAAGAAAATATAAGTAGTGAACCAGAAGATAGTACAGAATTAGATGATATGAAACTTGCTGATTTAAAAGCTTTAGCAAAAGAAAAAGGTGTAAAAGGTTATTCAGCAATGAAAAAAGAAGAATTACTAAAAGCATTAAAATAAAAGGAGAATAATTATGGATATAAAAGCAAGTGATGTAAAAGCTCTTAGAGATATGACTGGTGCTGGTATGCTTGACTGTAAAAAAGCATTAACAGAAACTAATGGAGACATTGATAAAGCAATAGATTACCTAAGAGAAAAAGGTATAAGTAAAGCTGCAAAAAAAGCTGATAGAATAGCTGCAGAAGGTTTAGCAAATATTTATATAAATAACAATAAAGCGGTTGTTATAGAAGTAAATTCAGAAACAGACTTTGTAGCAAAAAATAAAGAATTTATTGATATGGTAAATACAATTGGAGAAAGTATTCTAAAAAGCGATGTAAATACTTTAGAAGAAGCTTTAAATATTAAAGTAGATAATAATACTATAAATGACTTAATAATTAATGAAACAGCAACAATAGGAGAAAAATTATCTTTAAGAAGAATAAGCGTTGTAAATAAAAATGATGATGAAGTATTTGGTTCATATATACATATGGGTGGTAAAATAGCTTCATTAGTAGTAATAAAAGGAAATAATGAAACAGTAGCAAAAGATGTAGCAATGCAATCAGCCGCTATGAGAC
>CANRKW010000128.1 GCA_947631345.1 uncultured Bacilli bacterium
GCACCAGTAGTATCTTTCACTTTAACTTTTAATGAACTCATTATTTTTATTTTGTCATTTAATCTATAAATACATCCCTCTTGATTACATAATATTATTACGTTTGTTTTTAATTTTTGCTCTAAAGAAATAAGAATATTCCTAATACTATCTATGTCTTTATAATCTAAAAATATGTTACTTAATATAACTGCATCTTCTATGTTACATATTACATAGTCACATTTTTTACAGACGTTTATTACTTCTTCTGTAAACATATTTACACTTATGATTTTAATGGCATTAGGACTTTTTTCTATAATATAGTCTGAAAGAATCACATAATTAGAATCCATTAGTATTAAATCAAAGTCTTTTTCTAATTCTTTTTTACACTCTAAATTATTATTGTTTTCTATACTTAATATTGTTTTAGAAGTATTTTGTTTATTTACTAATACTAAGTCAGTTTCTGTTTTTTCATTTAACATAGTATATTCTATATTAACATTGTTGTTTTTTAAAGTTTCTGCTATTTTTTTACCGTGTTTATCACAACCTAAAAAGCCCATATAAGAAACATCTATTCCCCATTTGCCTAATAAAAGACTAAATATTAAGGCACTTCCTCCTGGACAGGAAATATTTTCTTTGATCTGATTTTTAGATCCTTCACTAGGAAAATCATCAGTATACATAACAAAATCATAACTAGCGTGTCCAATACATAAAACTTTCATACTACCCTTCCTATTCCTAATTATGATTTTAACACAAAAATATATAAAAAAGAAGTATCAAAATAACTTCTTTAAAAAGTTTCGTTTTTATTAATAATATCTTATAGTTCTTTTATAGTCATTATTTATTTTATCTTTTATTATTTCTTCATAACCAAAATCAGTTTTTATTTTTTCTTTCATTTTTTTCACCCATTATTAGTATTTACTTTAATTAGTTTTTTATACTAAAAATGAAACTAAAGTAAATCACTAGTTTCATCTATTAAGTCTATTTTTATTATATTATTAAGTGCTTCGTCTATTAAAGTAAAGTCAAATTTTTCTTCTTCTTTATGAATATGAGGAATACTTGGATTTATTATTGGGTGAGGTGGTACAAATACAGTACAGCAGTCCATATATGGAAGAATACTTATTTCATAACTTCCTATTTCTTTTGCTATTTTTATTATGTCTAATTTATCAAAGCTAGCAAGTGGCCTTATAACAGGAAAAGTGGTTACTTCATTTACTGCTTTCATACTAGTTAGAGTTTGACTTGCAACTTGTCCAATAGATTCGCCATTTACAATAGCATTATTATTGTGTTTTATAGAAAACTCTGTAGCAATTCTATACATCATCCTTCTCATTATTGTAATCATATAAGTATTATCTAAATTTTTATATATAAATTCTTGCATTTTTGTAAAATTTACTACATATAAACTTCCAGTATTTCCGTATTCTTTTAGAATTTTTGCGAGAGTCTTTACTTTATTTCTTGCTTCTATACTAGTATGTGGTAAACTTTCAAAATAAAGAAAATCTAATTTTACCCCTCTTTTCATAGTAAGGTAGCCTGCAACAACCGAGTCTATTCCTCCACTTAACATAAGAGTCGCACTTCCTAATGAACCTAAAGGGTAGCCTCCTAAACATTTAATACTTTCTATATATAAATAAACGCCTTCTTTTCTTATTTCAACATTAATTATAGTTTCAGGATTATGTACATCTACTTTTACATTTTTCACATTTTTTAAAATATAAGAACCAACTAATCTACTTACTTCCATACTTTTTATATCATAAGTTTTATCACTTCTATTAGTTTCTACTTTAAATGTAGTATTTTCTTTAATTAAATAAGTTGCTAAATTATATATATTTTCTATAGTTTTATCAGTACTAAAATAACATATACAAACTTCATATATTCCAAATACTTTTTTAATTAAATTAATGCATTTATCTATTTTCTTAGTTTTAATAAACATCCTATAATAATCTTTTATAATAGTATAATCTACATCTTTTAAAACATTTTCTATATTATTTTCTAGTGTTCTTATAAATAAATTTCTATTATCTTTTTTAGTAGTAAGTTCTCCATATTTTACCATTATAATTTTTTCCATAGTTACTCCTTAAATACTAAATTATTATAAGTATTTTTAAATACTCTTATAAATTCATCTATTTCTTCTTTAGTAGTAAAATTACTTATACTTATTCTTATACTAGTAGTATTTATTTCTTTATCAGTATAAAGTTCTTTTAAAATAGTACTTTCTTCTAAACTAGAACAAGCTGTTTTTGTACTTATATAAATTTCTTCTTTTTCAAGTGCGTGTACAAAAGTCTCACTTCTAACTTTTAGTAAACTTAAATTAAATATATGAGGAATACATATATTATTTGAATTAATATGAATATTAGTGTCTTTTAAGCCATTTTTTAGTCTTTCATTAAGTTCTGTTACTTTTTGAATATTTTCTTCTAGATTTTCAGTTACTAGTCTTATTGCTTTTGAAAAACTTACAATTAGTGGTAAAGCTGGTGTTCCACCTCTATAAGGGCAATTTTCAGTTAGTCCATATATTAAAGGGGTAAAAGTTACAC
>CANRKW010000129.1 GCA_947631345.1 uncultured Bacilli bacterium
GTAAAAGTCTTAAAAAAATGGAGAGATAAAGATAAACTTTTAAATGAATTAGGATTTAATGAATAAAAATTAAATATTTATCACAATATATAGTAGGTGATAAAATGAAAAAGATAGATTTATGGAAAAAGTTTGTTAAAAGTGGAAAAATAGAAGATTATCTTAACTACAAGAAAGGAAAGTAACAATGGAAATAATTAGCATAGAAGGATTTGTATTACACACTCTTAAATATGGTGAATCTAGTAAAATACTTCATATATTAACTAAAGATAAAGGATTAATTAGTGTTATAAGTAAAGGTTCATTAAAAGAAAAAAGCAAATTAAGAACAGTAAGTAATACATTTACATATGCTATATTTCATATATATTATAAAGAAAACAAACTATCAGATTTAATAAGTGCAGATGTTATAAATTATCTAATTAATACTAAAAGTGATATACAAAAATTAGGGTATCTTACATATTTAACAGATTTAACTAATAATGTATATAAAAGTTCTAATGAAAAGAGTATTTATGATTTATTTATAAGTGCAATTTTAAAAATTGAAGAAGGGTATGATGCTAATATAATAACTAATATAGTTGAAATAAAGTATTTAGATTATTTAGGTGTAGGACTTTATTTAGATGGCTGTGTTATATGTAATAACCCTAATATAGTTAGTATTTCACATAATAAAGGTGGTTATGTTTGTCTTAAACATAGAACTACTGAACCTAATATGGAAGAAGCCGTATTAAAAATGATAAAAGCCTATTATTATGTAGATATAAATAAAATAACTAAATTAGATATAAAAGATAATGTTAAAAATAAAATAGATTCATTTTTAGATATATATTATAAAGATTATACTGGTATATATTTAAAATCTAAGAATTTCATAAATAGTATTAAAAGTGGATAAAAGTCTGCTTTTTTAATTTATACCCGCGAAAAGTGGCAAGTTTTTAAAAATTATACCCGCAAAAAGTGGCAAGTTTTCAAAAATTATACCCGCAAAAAGTGGCAAGTTTAATTGACTATCCATATAAAATATGGTAAAATTTTGATTAGAAGGGGAAGAATAATTATGGAAAATAAGTTTAATTTAACAAGAGAAAAAAACGTGTTTGTTGCTAAAAGAAATATAGTAGACTATATATGGAAAAGTGCAAATTTAGAAGGAATTGGTGTAACATACCCAGAAACACAAGCCATATATGATGGTGGAATTGTTAATGGATTAACAGTTGATAAAATCATTGCAATTAATAATTTAAAATATGCTTGGCAATTTATATTAGAAAATGATGGACTTGATTATGACTTTAAAGTATTAACTCACTTACATAAATTAACTTGTGATAAATTAGTATTAGATCAAGATTTAGGAAAAATAAGAACTACACCTGTAAATATTGGTGGAACTTCTTGGAAACCACAATTTCCAACCACCAGTCAAATAAAAGAAGAATTAGAAGATTTACTAAATCAAAAAGAAAAAACTAAAACCGAAATAGCTATTGAAATAATGCTATGGGTTATGAGAAAGCAAATGTTTATTGATGGTAACAAAAGAGTGGCTATGTTATTTGCAAATAAAATAATGATAGATAATGGATGTGGAATTATAACTATTTCACAAGAAAATCAACCTACATTTTTTGAAAAATTAATCAAATTTTATGAATCTGGAGATAACACTGATCTAAAACAATGGATATATGAAACTAGCATTGATGGAATTAATTTATAATTAGAAAGGACTTGAGTTATGCAAAGATTATTTGAAAAAAAACTATTTGACTGGAAAAAATCAGGTATGAAAAAGCCTTTAATGGTTGTAGGAGCAAGACAAATTGGAAAAACATATACAATTTTAAAATTCGCAAAAGAAAATTTTGAAGAATACTTATATTTTAATTTAGAAAAAGATATAGAAATTAGAAATATTTTTGAAAATTCAATTAATGAAGAAAAAATAATAAGTGATATTGAATTATATTTAGGTAAAAAAATCGATGTGGAAAAAACTATATTCTTTTTTGATGAAGTTCAAGTTAGTGAAAATTTTATAGTATCATTAAAATATTTTAACGAATCTTTAAAACCATATAAAATAGTTTGTGCTGGAAGTTTACTTGGGGTTAAAATAAATAGATTTAAAGGTTCTTTTCCAGTAGGTAAAATAAGGTTAGAATATATGTATCCTATGAATTTTGAAGAATTTTTAATGGCTACTGGTAATGAAAAGTTAATAGATAAAATAAAGGAATGCTATAAAGATATGTCACCAATGCCTGATTTTGCACACGAACAAGCTTTAAAATTATATAAGGAATATTTATGTGTTGGTGGTATGCCAGAAGCAGTAAACAATTTTATAGAAAATGAACTAGACATATTAAAATTTGATTCTCATATTATTTCTGATATAAAAGATATGTATATTGCTGATATGCAAAAATATATAAAAAATACTTCTGAAACTATAAAAATTGAAAAAGTATATAAAAATATTCCTAGTCAATTAGCAAAAGATAATAAAAACTTTAAAT
>CANRKW010000130.1 GCA_947631345.1 uncultured Bacilli bacterium
AAGAAGTCTTATTCCACCATCTTCATTTGTTCTTATTATTCTCCAATATAAATCTGCAAATTTAACCCAGTTATTTTGTACATTTCCAGCAAAATAGTATACTTCTTCTCCTATTCCATCATTATTTGTATCTTCTGTAAATCTTGTATCTTCTTCTTTATATAATCCACTTTCTGTATCTTGACTTTCATCGTATTCACCATATTCACCAGTTTCATCGTCATATTCTACAAAAGGTAATGCATTAGAAAAATCTGTTCTTGTTCCTTTTAATACATTATCTTCTAATATTTTTTCTGCTAATGTTTTAGTTTCTTCTCCTTCAGTTATACCTAACTTTCCATTAAAACTTTCTCCCATATCTTTACTTTGATCTATTACTGGATCTTCTATATATTTAAATGTTATAGTATATTCTTGTGTTTCTTCTCCTTTTATAGGTATATTACTTATTAATATAGTATCTTTTTCTATACTTGATTTTGGTACACTTTTAAATTCTTTCATATTATAACCATTACTACTATTTATTTTATATTGTAAACCATTTGATTCTAAAGTATTTATTAAGTCTTCTATAATTATGTTATAATAGAAAACTGTATCTCCTTGATTTTCAACTGAAAATGACTTTGTTTTTTCCCATCCTAAATCTATATTATGTTCACTTATTTCTGTTTCATCTTTAAATATTACATATAATTCTTTTACTCTTAAACTCATATTAGATTTATTCTTTGCTACTATTACACCTCTTATATAAGCAAAACTAACTCCTATTGTTAAAATTAAAATACTTACTAAACTTACTATTATATATTTTTTCTTCATACTTCTATTTTCTCCTATTTTTTTATTATTTATTCACTATAATATAAATATAACTCAATTGGGGCATACTTGTCAATGCTAAAATAGGACAAGTTTGGTACAATTGTAAATAGAAAAGAGGTAGATATTTATGTTAGGAATTTATAAAACAAAAATTCAATTAACAGAAGATGAATTAGAAAAATTAAATACTATATTATTTGATGTTAAATTAGTTATAGTAAATGGTGAAGAAATAGAAATGATAATAGAAAAGAGGGAAATATAAATGTTAAGAAATTATAGAATTAGATTACATATGTCTCAAGAAGAATTAGAAAGATTAACTGATATAGATAGAAAAACTATATTTAGAATTGAAAATGACTTAAATACACCATTATTAGATACTTTTGCTAAATTAGTAAAAGCATTAAAACTTACAGATGAAGAAATAGCATATGAAGTAAAAACAAGTATTAGAAATAAAAAAGAATTACCTAATAAAGAAAAAGTTAGATAATTCTTTTTTTATTACTCATTTATATCGTTTTTAGGTTTTTTTAATCCTTTTATTTCTATGTTGTTTTTTGTTGCATAATCCCAAAGTGCTGCATGTATTGCTTCTTCTGCTAAAAGACTACAATGTACTTTTACAGGAGGAAGACCATCTAATGCTTCCATAACTGCTTGATTTGTTATTTCAAGTGCTTCTTCTATTGTTTTTCCTTTTACTAATTCTGTAGCCATACTGCTTGTTGCTATTGCTGCACCACATCCAAATGTTTTAAATTTAACATCTCTTATTATATGATTATCATCTATATCTAAATAGATTCTCATTATATCTCCACATTTTGCATTTCCTACAGTACCTACTCCACTTGCATTTTCTATTTCTCCTACATTTCTAGGATTTGTAAAATGATCCATTACTTTATCACTATACATATTATTCACTCTCCTTATTTTTAAAGTCTTCATATAAAGGACTCATATTTCTTAAGTATTCTATTATTTTCTTTAATTCATCTACTACATAATCTATTTCTTCTAAAGTATTTTCTTCACTTATGCTGATTCTTAGTGATCCGTGAGCTATTTCGTGAGGAAGACCAATTGCTAGTAGAACGTGAGATGGATCTAAACTTCCACTTGTACAAGCACTTCCACTAGACGCACATATTCCTAGGCTATCTAATTTAAGAAGCATTCCTTCTCCTTCAATAAACCTAAAACTAATATTAGCATTTCCTGGTAGTCTTAAAGTTCTACTTCCATTTAACCTACAATATGGAATTTCATTTAAAACTCTATCTATAAAGTGTTCTCTTAATGATTTAATATACTCATTTTTTTTATCTTTATCTTTTAATTTTAATTCTATTGCTTTTTTAAATCCCATTATAAAAGCCGTGTTGGTTGTTCCTCCTCTTTTACCTCTTTCTTGACTTCCTCCATTTATTAAAGGAGTTATCATTGTGCCTTTTCTTATATACAAGAATCCTATTCCCTTTGGCCCATTTACTTTATGGGCACTGGTACTTAATAAATCTATATTTAACTTTTTCACATCTATATCTAATACCCCATAAGCTTGTACTGCATCAGTATGAAATAATACATTATGTTTTTTACAAATTTCACCTATTTCTTTTATAGGTTCTATAACACCAATTTCATTATTAGCAG